>CAZNMK010000191.1:0-5899 GCA_964574045.1 uncultured Roseovarius sp.
CACCATTTCCTTTTGACAAACCTGCCGGTGGCCGAAAATAGGGGCTTGCCATGGCAGGCGCCCGAGGCTCCTCTGACATAAGGGAAGGGGGGCCGCGGATGCCGCTTCATTTCGATGCCGCCGAATATGCCGATCGCCGGGACCGGGCCACCCGTGCGCTGAACGAGGCCGGGCTCGATGCGCTGTTGATGTTCGCGCCCGAAAGCCACTACTGGATCTGCGGCTACGATACCTTCGGCTTCGCCATGTTTCAGGCGATGGTGCTGACCGCGGCGGGCGAGCTGCATCTGATGACCAGGCTGCCCGATCTGCGGCAGGCGCGGCTGACCTCGACGCTCGACGACGACCATATCCATGTCTGGGCAGAGCATCGGGGCGCCCGGCCGGCCGATCGACTGCGCGATCTGCTGTCCGGCCTCGGCGTTGCCGCGGGGCGGCTGGGCTACGAGTCGCAGACCGCCGGGCTGACCGATTTCAACGGCCGGATGCTGCGCGCCGCGCTGCCGCAAATCGAGGATCGCTCCGACCTGATCCGGGCGCTGAGGCGGGTGAAATCGCCGGCCGAGATCGCCATGCACCGGCGCGCCGCGCAACTGGCGGACGAGGCCATGGATGCCGGCCTCGCCGAAACCCGCGCCGGCGCCTTCGAGGGCGATATCCTCGCCGCGATGCAGGGTGCGGTCTTTCGCGGCGGCGGCGATTACGCCGGCAACGAGTTCATCCTCGGCTCGGGGCCCGGCGCGCTGCTCTGCCGCTACTATTCCGGCCGCCGCCACCTGCAGGCGCGCGACCAGATGACGTGGGAATGGGCCGGCGCCTATGCCCGCTATCACGCCGCGATGATGCGCACGGTGGTGATCGGAGCCCCCGACGCCCGCCAGCGGCGCATGCATGCCGCCGCCCGCGCCGCGCTCGAGGCCTGCGAGGCGGCGATCCGCCCCGGCCGGCCGATGGGCGAGGTCTATGACGCCCATGCCCGCACGCTCGACGCGCACGGGTTCGGGCATGCAAGGCTGCAGGCCTGCGGCTATGGCATGGGTGCGGTCTATAACCCGATCTGGGTCGATTTCCCGATGTTTTACGAGCGCAACCCGTTGCCGATGCAGGCCGGGCAGGTGTTCTTTCTGCATATGATCCTGATGGACAGCGATGCCGGGCTGGCGATGTGCCTGGGTCATTCGGTGCTGGTCGGGGATGGCGGGGCCGAACGGCTGTCGCGCCAGCCGCTGGACGTGCTGGTGCGCTGAGCGTCGATGGCCGTGCCCTGTGGCCGCACTTCGCCGCCGCGTTGGCGGAAAATCGCGCGGGCGGCCTTGACCTTCCAGTTCATGGAACCCTTATCTGACGGTAGGACACCGCCAGCCGGAGCGCCGCCATGACCGCCTTCCCGACCACCCGGATCGACGGCCTCAGCCGCGCGTCCTGCGTCGGCCGGGCCCAAAAGGCGCTGGCCGGGGTCGGCGGCATCGGCGATGCGGCGGCCGGGCCCAGGCCGGCGAAACAGGGGGGCAGGCGATGAACATCAAGGAAGCGGCGCAGGCCTCGGGCCTGCCGGCCAAGACCATCCGCTATTACGAGGAGATCGGCTTGATCGCCCCGCTGCGCGGCGACAACGGCTATCGCCGGTTCCGCGACAGCGACCTGCACAAGCTGGCGTTTCTGGGCCGGGCGCGCTCGCTGGGGTTTTCGATCGGCGAATGCCGCGACCTGCTGGCGCTCTACGAGGACCGCGACCGTGCCAGCGCCGACGTCAAGCGCATCGCCCGCCAGCACCTTGACCGGATCGACGCCAAGGTGGCCGAATTGCGGCAGATGCACGCGACGCTGTCGCGGCTGGTTGCCGCCTGTGCCGGCGACGAGCGCCCGGATTGCCCGATCCTGCAGGATCTGGCCCGCGCCAGGACCGGTTGCCGGTAGCCCCGCCACGTTTGCGCGGTGCCCTGTCTCTGCCGGGCCCGGGGAGGGCGGCTGCGTTTCCCCCCGTTCCCGGGGGGCGCCGGTGGAAAAGCGTTTGCTCACGCAGCATGCCCGATGCCGATTGACAACTATGGACAACTATGTCCACACTTCCGGGCCATGGGCATCCGGCACATCGCGCGGGTCGCCCTTCAAGAGGAGATACGAGATGTTCATCAGGAAGATCGTGACCGCGGGCGCCGTGGCGGCGATGCTGGCAATGTCGCCGGCCTGGGCGGCGACCGAACTCAAGCTCGCCACCGATTCCGGCGCCAAGGGCTCGCCCTCGGGCGACGCGCTCGACCGCTGGGCGGCGCTGGTCGAGGAAGGCACCGGCGGCGAGGTGCAGGTCGACGTGTTCTATCAGAACGAGCTGGGCAGCCAGGCCGAGGTCTTCGACCTCTTTGTCGCCGGCGACATCGACATGATGATCAACTGGCCGATCACCGCCTATGACGAGCGCCTGGGCGTGCTCTTTACCCCCTACATGGTAACCAGCTGGGAAGAGGCGTTCGAGGCCTACAAGCCCGGCGGCTGGGTCAACGAGATGCTGGTGGGCATCTATGACGATCTGGGACTCACCTTTTTCGGCCCCTGGCCCGAAGGGTTCAACGGCATCGCCTCGCGCGACAAGTACGCGATGACGGCCGAGGACGCGTCGAGCCTCAAGATCCGCGTGCCGGCCATGTTCCCGATGGCCGAATCGGTTCAGGCGCTGGGCTACCAGACCGCGACCATCGACTGGTCCGAGGTGTTCACCGCGATCCAGACCGGGGTTGTCGATGGCGACGGCGCCAACATCATCTACTGGGACTACGAGTATTTCCGTGACGTTCTGGACTACTACAACCAGACCAAGATGCAGTTCGTGACCGGCGTGATCGCGATGAACAGCGATTCCTTCGCCAGCCTGCCGGAAGAGCATCAGAAGGTCGTCCGCGACGCCGCGCTGACGGTGATGGAGGAAGCGTTCGAGCAGGCGCGCGAGCGCGACCAGTACTATATCGACCAGGCCAAGGCGGCGGGGATGGAATATATCGAACCCACCGACGAACAGCTTGCCGATATGGCGAAAAAGGTCCGCGAAAAGGTCTGGCCGCTGATGGAAGAACGCATCGGCAGCGAGATCATGGACACGATCCGGGCCAATGCCGGCGAACTCTGAAACCGCATCGGCCCTGCGCCGCGCGGGCGGGGCCATCGCGATCGCGCTCGATGCGATCGGGGTGGTCTCGTCGGTGGCGGTCGTGGGGCTGATGTTCTTTCTGGTCATCGCGCGCTACGTGCTGGGGCTGTCGGTCGTGGGCCTGCACGAGCTGATCATGCTGGCGGCGGTGGCGCTCTACATGACCGGGGCGGTCATCGCCTCGCGCCGGCGCGAGCATCTGACCGTCGACTGGATCGCCGCCCGCATCGCCGACCCGCGCAAGAAGGCGGCGCATGACCTGCTCATCGCGGTTCTGACGATACTGATCACCTGCTTTTTCATCGTCTGGGCCTATCACATGTTCACCTGGGGCATGAAACGGCCGCAAAGCACGCCGGCCTTCCGCATTCCGCTGTGGATACCGCAACTGGCGATCGGGGTCGCGGCGGTGGGCTGTTTCGCCTATGCGCTGCGCGATGCCGCGGGCGCGCTGCGGCGCCTGATCGAACGATAACGAACGGGGAACGCCCGCGCATGTATGCCCTGATCGCCCTGCCGCTGCTGATCGTCCTGATGGGGGTCGGCCTGCCCGTCGCCTGGTCCTTCGCCGGGGTTCTGGCCTATCTGGCGTGGGTCTACGACGCCAATCTCAACACGCTGATGCTGCAGGGTTTCCGCTCGCTCAACTC
The DNA here is from genome assembly GCA_964574045.1 of uncultured Roseovarius sp. GTDB lineage: Bacteria > Pseudomonadota > Alphaproteobacteria > Rhodobacterales > Rhodobacteraceae > Roseovarius. Next base: position 3,793 of record CAZNMK010000191.1, read on the forward strand.
GGTGGTGCTGGTGGCGCTGCCGCTCTTTATCCTGACCGGCTATCTGATGCAGTCGGGCGGCATCGCGCAGCGGATCATCGCCTTTGTCAGCCGCCTGGCGACCGGACGCGGCGGGATGGGCACGGCGATGGTGATGTCGTCGAGCATTTTCGGCGCCATCGCGGGCACGGCCACGGCGGCGATCGCCTCGATCGGTTCGATCATGACCGAGCCGCTTGTGGCGCGCGGCTATCCGCGCGGGCGCATCGCGGCGCTCCTGGGGATCTCGTCGCTGCTGGGCATCCTCATTCCGCCGTCGATCACCATGATCCTTTTCGCGGTGGTCACGCGGCAATCGGTGGCGGCGTGTTTCGCGGCCACCATCGGCCCGGCGATCATCCTCATCATCGGGCTGATCGCCTATAACAAGTTCCTGGTCGGCCGCGCCTTTCACGAGGTCGACATTCCCGAGGAAAACCCCGAAAGCATGGGCCTGGTCACGCTCAAGGCGCTGCCGGCGCTGTCGCTGCCGCTCATTATCCTGGGCGGCATCTATGGCGGCATCTTCACGCCCACCGAGGCGGCGGCGGTGGCGGCGGTGGCGGCACTGATCGTCGGCGGGCTGATCTACCGGGAATTCACCTGGCGCAGCCTGCGCCGCAGCGTCATCTCGGCGGCCGAGACCACCGGCACCATCATCCTGATCCTGCTGTTTTCGTTCATGATCTCGCGCATCCTGTCGTTCGAGCGCGTGCCGCAGGACATGACCGAGGCGGTGCAGTCGGTGGTTCACAGCCCCATCGCGGCGCTCTTGCTGGTGAACCTGGTGCTGATCGTCGCGGGCGCGCTGATGGACGACGTTTCCGTCACCGTGGTGATCGCGCCGCTCTTTCTGCCGCTGATGGTGGCGAACGATGTCGACCCGGTGCATTTCGCCGCCATCGTCGCCTGTTCGGTGGTGATCGGCGCCAACAGCCCGCCGGTGGCGCCGACGCTGTTTCTGTCGTGCAAGATCTGCCGCGTGCCGATCCTGCAGGCGGTTATGCCGGCGCTGGGGCTGATGACCTTCGTGGCGCTGCCGGTGATGCTGCTGACGACCTTCTGGCCCGATCTGTCGCTGACCATCCCGCGCCTGCTCGACCTGATGTAGGCGCCGGCGGGCTCAGGCCGCCGCCAAGAGCCCGAGCCGGGTCCAAAGCTCGGCCATGTCGGGGCGGGGCGCCCAGACCCGGACATTGCCGCCGGCGCGCGCCACCAGGCAGGGCTTTGCGCCAAAGAGCGTCATCGCCGAGGCAGAACCCGCCGCCCCGGCCGACATGCAGGCGGCCAGCAACATGCCATCCGCATCGCCGGCGATCTCGACCACGCGGTAAAGGTCGTCGGCGCGGCTCAGCGCGAAACCGTCGTGCCAGCCCGGCGCGGCACCGAGCGGGAGTGGCGTGCACAGCAGCATCCGGTCGCGGGCGATGCGCAGGGCGAATGCGCCGGTGGCGGGCAGTTCGCCCAGAAGACCGATCGTCGGCGCGCCGGGGGCCAGCGCCGCCAGCGCCGCGTCGAGATCGCCCGAGACGACCGCCGCCGCCCCGGCATCGAGACAGCGTATGACAAGGCTGCCCGCCTCGATCGCGTCGCCGGCGGCGGGGGCTGCGTTGGTCCAGTCGCGTTCACGCATTCAGCCTCTCCCCCTTCGGGTCGAGCGCGCAGGCCTCGCACACCCGGGCGCGGCCGGTCTTGCCCATGTGAAAGACGCCGATTTCCTGGCCGGTCCTGCCGCGGCCCGCCTCGAGCAGCGCCAGCGCGACCGGACGGTTCAGCGCCGGGCTGAAACAGCTCGACGTGACGAAACCGAGCGACCGGCGCGGCCCGTCGAGCGGCACCAGGTGCGCGCCGGTGGGCAGCGGTTCGGGATCGTCGGTGGCCAGACCCACCAGCTGGCGGCGGGTGTCCGCCCGCGCCTCGGGCGTGAACAGCGACCGGCGGCCGAGGTACTCGTCGGTGCGCCTTTCGCGCGGCCCGCCCCAGCCCAGGTCGTGCGGCATGGTCAGCCCGTCGGTGTCCTTGCCCACCAGGATGAAACCCTTTTCGGCGCGCAGGATCATCACCGCCTCCATCCCGATCCAGCGGCCGT
>CAZNMK010000192.1:0-1375 GCA_964574045.1 uncultured Roseovarius sp.
CGTCGATTGGGTGGCTTCGTCGGTCTCGCCCTTGCGGGTCTTGCGGCTGCGGAACAGCCGGCCGATGCGCTGACCGCCCTCGACAAGGCCGCCAGGCAGGAAGATCACCACCAGCATGAACAGGATCCCCAGCGTCAGGTGCCATCCCTTGCCGATGAACGGATAGATGATGGCAACCAGGAAATCCTCCAGCCCGTCGGGCAAGGCGGCGAACCAGGCGTGCAGGACGCTGTCGTTGATCTTCGAGAAGATGTTCTCGAAATACTTGATGAACCCCGCACCCAGGATCGGGCCGATCAGCGTGCCGGCACCGCCGAGGATGGTCATCAGCACCACCTCGCCGCTTGCCGTCCACTGCATCCGTTCGGCGCCGGCCAGCGGGTCGACCGCCGCCATCAGCCCGCCGGCGAGGCCGGCATACATGCCCGATATGACGAAGGCCGCCAGCGCGTAGGGCCGCGCGTTGAGCCCGGTATAGGTCATCCGGGTCTGGTTGGACTTGATCGCCCGCAGCATCAGGCCGAAAGGCGAGCGGAAGATGCGCATCGACAGGTAGAACATGAGCAGCAGAACCACCGCGCAGACATAATATCCGGCGTTGAAGTTGAAGTCCCAGGCGCCGACGCTCAGCTCGTAGTTGGCCCGCATCGACAGGCCGAAGAGATGCGGCAGGTTCGGCAGGTGGTCGCCGTGGAACATCTGCGGGTCGTCGGCATAGACCTGCAGCCCGGTTTCGCCGTTGGTCAGGTTGAACTTGGGGTTCGACAGCACCGAATAGGCCAGCGCGAACGACATCTGCGCAAAAGCCAGCGTCAGGATCGAGAAATAGATGCCCGACCGGCGCAGGCTGATATAGCCGATCGCCAGCGCGAAGATGGCGCCGATCACGATGCTGAACAGGATCGCCGGCACCACGTTGTAGGTGAAGAGCTTGAATATCCATACCGCCGCGTAGGAGCCGACGCCGAGAAAGGCGGCGTGCCCGAAGCTGAGATACCCGGTCAGGCCGAAGAGGATGTTGAACCCGATCGCGAAGATGCCGAAAATCGCGAAGCGCTGCATCAGGTCGGGGTAGCCCGCGTTGAACTGCGCCAGCCCGCTGTCGGTGGGAAACGGGTTCAGCAGGAACGGCGCCAGGATTGCCAGCGCGACGACGATCACGAAAAGGGTGGTGTCTTTGCCGTTGAGTCCCAGCATGGTTCAGTCCTCCATCACGCCTTTGCGTCCCATCAGGCCGCGCGGGCGTGTCAGCAGGACGATGATGGCGACAAGGTAGATGATGACCTGGTTGATGCCCGGAATGGTCGTGGTCGCCCAGGTCGTCGATGCGAAGCTTTCGAGAATGCCCAGCAGGAAACCGGCCAGGACCGCGCCG
>CAZNMK010000192.1:1385-4447 GCA_964574045.1 uncultured Roseovarius sp.
GCGCCGGGCAGGCTGCCCATGCCGCCGACGACGACGACGACGAAGCTGAGGACCAGAAAATCCATGCCCATGTGATAGTTGGGCGAATTGATCGGGGCGTACATCACCCCCGCCAGGCCCGCCACCGCGGCGGCGATGCCGAACATGATGGTGAAGCGGCGGTCGATGTTGATGCCCAGAAGGCCCACGGTCTCGCGGTCGGCCATGCCGGCGCGCACCACCATCCCGAAGGTGGTGAACTGCAGGAACGCGAAGACGCCGCCGATGATCAGCGCGGCGAAGGCGAAATAGATCAGCCGCCAGTAGGGATAGATGATCGCGTTGGGATCGAAGCCGACGGCGACGCCCAGATCGACGCTGCCCGAAAAGACCGGCGGCGCCGGGGTGGGAATCGGGTTGGCGCCGAAGAAATACTTGATGATTTCCTGCAGCACGATCGCGAGGCCGAAGGTCACCAGGATCTGGTCGGCGTGCGGGCGGCGGTAGAAATACTTGATCAGGCCGCGTTCCATCGCGAAACCGATGGCGAGCATGATCGGGATCGAGAACAGGATCGCCAGCGGCACCGACCAGTTGATGATCGCCTCGCCCATCTCGGGGCCGAACCATTTGTCGACATAGGGCGTCTCGACCTTGAGCGGGTTGCCCATGAAGTCCTTCTTGGTCTCGTCGATGACCACGTAGCTGAGGCTCAGCAGTTTCTGCAGCGTGACGGCGCAGAACGCGCCGATCATGAACAGCGCGCCATGCGCGAAGTTCACCACGCCGAGCGTGCCGAAGATCAGCGTCAGTCCCAGCGCGATCAGCGCATAGGCCGAGCCCTTGTCGAGCCCGTTGAGGATTTGCAGGATAATTGCGTCCATTTGCCCCACCCGTGGGTTAGATGAATCCGGATCGATCTGGCAGTGTCGGAAACCGGCGGCCCGGCCGCGCGGCGCGGCCGGGCCAGGTTCTGCGGTGCGCTCAGGCGCCCGGGTTGCACTCGCCCAGCGAGGCCTCGTCGCCGCCGAACATCGGGTGGTTCGGGGGATAGGTGACCTGTGCGGCCGGGGTGATCTCGACGATCTCCAGCGTGTCGTAGGCGCTGGTCGGATTTTCGGCCCCGCGCACGACCAGCACGTCCTTGAAGCACTGGTGATCCTCGGCACGATAAAGCGTCGGACCGTTGCCCAGCCCGTCGAACTCGAACCCTTCGAGCGCCTCGACGACGGCGCAGGGGTTGAAGCTGCCGGCGCGGGCCACGGCATCGGCATAAAGCAGAACCTGCGCATAGCAGGTCTGCGCCGAGTTCGAGGGCGGCTTGCCGTACTTTTCGCCGAACGACTTGACGAACGCCTTGGAGCCTTCGTTGTCGAGCTGCCAGTTGTAGTTCATCGAGCCGAGCACGCCCTTGATGTTCTCGCCGGCGCCCGCGGCCATCAGTTCCGAATAGAGCGGAACGACGATCTTGAAGTCCTTGCCGTTCACCTGCTTGTCGAGCAGGCCGAACTGCACCGCGTTGGTCAGCGAGTTGACCATGTTGCCGCCGTAGTGGTTCAGGACCAGCACGTCGGCGCCCGAGTTCAGCACCGGCGCGATGTAGGACGAGAAGTCGGTCGAGGCGAGCGGGGTCTTGACGGTGTTGACCGTTTCCCAGCCGATGGCCTCGGTCGAGGCGACGATCGATTCCTCCTGGGTCCAGCCCCAGGTGTAGTCGGCGGTCAGGTGATAGGCGCGGCGATCCTTGCCCATCTCCTTGGCCAGCACCGGCGCCAGCGCGGCACCCGACATGTAGGCGTTGAAGAAGTGGCGGAAGCCGTTGGCCTTGCGGTCCTTGCCGGTGGTGTCGTTCGAATGGGTCAGGCCGGCCATGAAGATGATGCCCGCCTCCTGGCAGAGGCCCTGAACCGCAACGGCCACGCCCGAGGACGAGCCGCCGTTGATCATGATGGCGCCGTCCTTTTCGATCATCGACTTGGCCGATGCGCGGGCCGCGTCCGACTTGGTCTGGGTGTCGCCGGTCACGAAGGTGACCTTCTTGCCCATGATGCCGTTGCCCTCGAGCGCCTTGGAGGTGAAGGTGTTGAGGCAGCCGCCGTCGCCTTCGCCGTTGAGGTGCTCGACGGCCAGCTGTTGCGCCAGCAACTCGTCGTTGCCTTCGTCGGCATAGGGGCCGGTCTGCGGCACGTTGAAGCCGAGCGTCACGGTGCCGCCGGTCGGCTCGTTGGTAAAGGCCGACGCCGACTGCGCGGTAAAGATCGTCGGCAGCGCGAGGCCGGTACCGGCCACGGCGCCGGTCTTGAGCAGACCGCGACGCGTGAGATTCGATTTGGACATGGATATCCTCCCGTTAAAGAAACGTCCCGGGATGGATCCTCCACACCCCGGAAACACACAGTTGTGCAAAGCAATTATCGCAGGGCAGAAGAAAATTTCGCAACAACAGGCTTTGCTGAAAGGTTTTTTTTGTAAAGAAATAGACACTGGGTATCGCCTTTTTGTAAATTTTTTTGTATCGCTTGCGGGAAGCCCCGCGATTCAACCGGAAAACGGCGATGGCCCAGACCCTGACGATCGGCAGCCGCATTCGCGAGCGCCGCGCGATGAGCGGCCTCAAGCAGTCGGAACTGGCGCGCCGCGCCGGCATCTCGGCCTCGTATCTGAACCTGATCGAACACAACCGTCGCAGAATCGGGGGGCGCACCCTGATCCGGCTGGCCGACGTTCTGGGAGTGCCGCCGGCGCTGCTGAGCGAGGGCGCCGAGGCGACGCTGATCGCCGCCCTGCGCGAGGCCGCCGCGCGCGCCGAGGCCGAGGGGCAAGGCGGCGCCGAAGCCGACCGTGCCGAGGAGTTCGCCGCCCGCTTTCCCGGCTGGGCCGGGCTCCTGGCCGAGCTGGGCCGCCAGCGCGGCGGGCTGGAGGACACGGTCAAGGCGCTGACCGACCGGCTGGCGCACGATCCGCGCCTGGCCGCCTCGCTGCACGAGGTGATCTCGACCGTGACCGCGATCCGCTCGACCGCGTCGATCCTGGCCGACACCCAGGCGCTGGAACCCGAATGGCAGAACCGGTTCCACCGTAAC
>CAZNMK010000192.1:4457-5834 GCA_964574045.1 uncultured Roseovarius sp.
GATGCGCGCGACGACATCAAGTCGCCCCAGGACGAGTTGCACGCCTTTCTCGAAGATCACGGTTTTCACTTTGCCGAACTCGAAGGCACCGGCGGGGCAGGGCGTCTCGAGGCGCTGATCTCGCGCTCCCGGCGGCTGCAGACCGACGCCGCCCGCAGCCTGGCCCGCGACCTGTTGTCGCGATATGTGCGCGATGCCCGGCGCCTGCCGCTGAAGGATCTGACCGCCGCGATCGCAGAGCATGGCGCCGACCCGGCCGCCATCGCCGGGGCGACCGGCGCCGACGCGGCCACGGTGTTTCGCCGGCTGGCCATGCTGCCCGAGGCGACGGCCGGGCCGGTGGGGCTGGCGGTGTGCGACGGATCGGGCACGCTGATGCTGCGCAAGCCGGCGCTGGGGTTCGTCATGCCGCGTGCGGCCGGTGCCTGTGCGCTGTGGCCGCTATACCAGTTGCTGGCCCAACCCGGCGCGCCGCTGCGCCTGAGGTTGCGGCAGGGCGATGCGCGGGTGCTGGCGCTGGCGGTCAGCGATCTGTCGGTTCCGGCCCGTTTCGACCGGCCGGCGGTGGCCCGCCCGCACATGCTGCTGCTGCCCGACCCCGGTCGCGGGGCCGCGGGCCCCGCCCGCGAGGTCGGCATGACCTGCCAGCTGTGTCCGCTGACCGATTGCGAGGCCCGGCGCGAGCCCTCGATCCTCGGCGGCAGCTTTTGACACGTCCCGCGACATTGACAATAGTGACTTGTGCCCGCTCGCGGCGCGATCGGAGGGGAGGCCGATGGAATGGGAAAAACCGTGGTCCTGATCGAGGACGAGCGAAACATCATCGAGGCGATCAGTTTCATCCTCAGTCGCGACGGCTGGGAGGTGAAGACCCATTCCAACGGCCGCGACGCGGTCGAGGCGGTGCGCGCGCGCCGGCCCGACCTGGTCATTCTCGACGTCATGCTGCCCGACCGCAACGGTTTCGATATCCTCAAGGACATTCGCGCCGATGCCGAGCTGGCTGCGACGCCGGTGCTGATGCTCACCGCCCGCGGTCAGGACAAGGACCGCGAAATGGCCGAGCGCGCCGGCGCCAGCCGCTACATGACCAAGCCGTTCTCGAACGCCGAGGTACTGGCGGCGGTGCACGATCTGGTCGGGTCGTGACCGGCAAGCGCACACCCCTCTTCGTGCAGCGGCGCACCTACCGGCGCCGGCGCCTGGCCGACGGCGCGCGGCTGCTGCCGCTCTTTGGCGCGGTGCTGTTCATGGTGCCGCTGCTGTGGCAGGGCGGAGGCGAAACGCCGATGGGCGATGTCCAGACACCGCGCGACGGCAGCCGCACGGCCTGGGTCATGACCTATCTCTTTCTGGTCTGGCTGGGGCTGGCGGTGC
>CAZNMK010000193.1:0-5825 GCA_964574045.1 uncultured Roseovarius sp.
TGGCCTCCGACCTGCCGATGATCGACACGGTGATTCTGGAAATCCCCAACCCGGGCCACCCCTACGGGGTGCGGGGCGTGGGCGAGACATCCATCGTGCCGCCGCTGGCGGCGATCGCCAACGCCGTTTCGGCCGCGGCGGGGGTGCGGATGACCGACCTGCCGATGTCGCCGCCGAAACTGCGCCGGGCAATCGAAACCAGATAGGCCCGTCATGGTCAAGGTGCGGATCTGGGGCTCGCTGCAATGGGCCACCGACGACAAGGCCGAGGTCGAGATAGAGGCCGGCACGCTGCGCGAGCTGCTCGACGGTCTGGCCGAGCGCTATCCGGCGCTCGGCCCACAGCTCGACCGGGGCGTGTCGGTCGCCATCGACGGCAGGGTCTACAACGACAGCTGGTTCACGCCGATCTCGCCCGACAGCGAGGTCGTGCTGCTGGCGCGGCTGCGGGGCGGGTAGAGCAGGATGATCTGCGTCGGAATCGACGCCCGCCCCCATTCTCCTCCGGGGCATCAGCCCCGGATCGCGCCCGACCCCGCCCCCCGTCACGCCGAAGGCGTGCCTGCGGCAAGACGCGGGTGCGATTGCGCCCACCCCCGGGGCCGGGCGCGATCCTTGTCTCGACGCGGTGGTTCAAGCGAAGGTCATCTTGCTTTAAAGGATCGTCCAGTTAATCTGCAACGCTCCGGCGAACAGACCGAGGGCAGCCCGCGACCGCGGGCGGGGGAGAAGCCCCCGCCCGGGGGGGCGGTCGGGGGCTGCTCGGCGGTGCCGCCGGGCGGAATAGGGATAGGAGGCGATTCAGGTTTTCTGACCGGCGATCTAGCCCCGCCTGATCGGCGGGGGCGGGAACGGTCGCCGGCTTGTCGGGGGCTTGCAACCGGAAAGAAGCGGAACGGACCGATCTGCCCGAAACCCCGGCCTACCCGGACGCGGCCAGTGCCTGGCGCGCGATGACGACCCGCTGAACGTCCGAAGCGCCTTCGTATATGCGCAGCGCCCGGATGTCGCGATAGAGGCGTTCGACGACCTCGCCGGATTTCACGCCATCCCCGCCGTGCAGCTGCACCGCCCGGTCGATGACGCCCTGGGCATGGTCGGTCGCAAAGAGCTTGGCCATCGCCGCCTCGCGCGTGATCCGGGGGGCGCCGCTGTCCTTGGTCCAGGCCGCGCGGTAGACCAGCAACGCGCTCGCATCGACATCGAGCGCCATGTCGGCGATGTGTCCCTGAACCATCTGCAGGTCGAACAGCGGTGCGCCGCCGATCCGGCGCGAGGCGACGCGATCCAGCGCCTCGTCCAGAGCCCGGCGGGCAAAGCCGAGCGCCGCCGCGGCCACGGTCGAGCGGAACACGTCGAGCACCGACATCGCGATCTTGAATCCCTGCCCCGGCGCGCCCAGCATGGCCGAGGCCGGAATGCGGCAGTCGGTGAATTTCAGCCGCGCCAGCGGGTGCGGAGCGATCGTTTCCAGCCGTTCGGCGACTTCGAACCCGGGCAACCCGGCGGGCACGATGAAGGCCGAGAGCCCCTTCGCCCCGGGGGCTTCGCCGGTGCGGGCGAACAGGGTATAGACGTCGGCAATGCCGCCATTCGAGATCCACGTCTTTTCGCCGTTGAGAACGAAATCGCCGCCGTCCCGGATGGCGGTCATCGTGGAGTTGGCCACATCCGAACCCGATTGTGGTTCTGTCAACGCAAAGGCGGAACTTGCCTGCCCGCTGCGTGTCAGGGGAAGCCATTCGGCCTGTTGTTCGGGCGAGCCGAAAAGAGAAATCGCGCCGGTTCCCAGCCCCTGCATGGCAAAGGCGAAATCGGCCAGCCCGTCATGGCGGGCCAGGGTTTCGCGGATCAGGCACAACGTCCGCACATCCAGCCCGGCGCCGGTGCCGTCGACCGCGGTGTGCTGCAGCCAGCCATCCCGCCCGAGGCGCGCGACCAGATCGCGGCAGGCGGCATCCGTATCCGAATGATCCACGCTGGCGAGTTCCCGCTCGGCCCAGACCTCCAGCCCGTCGGCCAGTTCCCTGTGGCGGTTCTCGAAGAACGGCCAGGAAAGAAATGTCCGATCGGCCATGGCGTGATCCTCCCAGTCGGCTTGCGGATGCGCCTTTGCGTGCGGGCGATTGTCCGAGGCGAAAGGCCTTGCCGCAATCCAGTAGCCGCCTCCGGCTCCAGAAAAAATGAACCTTCGCTCAGTCTTGACAATATGAAGTTACCAGACAATAATCAATAGATGATAATAGCCTCCGATTGAGTTCATATAAGAATATGAAATGACGAAAGAAAAGCTATCAGTTGCCAATGTGATCGGAGGCGCCGGAGAAATTGGGCGACTGATCAGTTTGCGGCTTGCCGAGGCGGGTGCAAGGGTCGCGGTGCTCGATCTGGACGCCGCCAGGGCAGCCGAAGTCGCCGCCGGGATATGCGACCGCTTTGGCCGCGACAGGGCGCTCGGGGCCGGGGTCGACATCACCCGGACCGATTCCCTGAGATCCGCGCGGGAAATCGTTACCGGCACATGGGGGGCCGCCGATATCCTGATCAACGGCGCCGGTTGGGAGCGCTACCGCCGATTCGTCGATACCGACGATGCGTATCGGCGAAAGATCGTCGAAATCAATCTTTTCGGGGTTTTCAACGCGGTCGAGGTGTTCCTGCCGGACATGATCCGGGGCAAGGGCGGGCGGATCGTCAACATATCCTCGGAGGCCGGGCGCATCGGCAGCCCGGGCGAGTCGATCTATGCCTCGGCCAAGGCCGGGGTGTTGGGATTGACCAAGACGCTGGCGCGCGAGCACGGCAAGGACGGGATCACCGTCAACGCGGTCTGCCCCGGCCCGATCGAGACGCCGCTCCTGCAAGGGTTCATCGCCGGCGCGCGCTCGCCCGAGGCATTCCGGAATTCGCTGGAGCGGGGCATTCCAATGCGACGTATCGGGCAGCCCGCCGATGTCGCGGGAATCGTCGCGTTTCTGGCCGGACCGGAAGCGGGATATCTGACCGGCGAAGTGATCAGCGTTTCCGGTGGCCTGAGCATGGCCGGCTAAAGGACGGAACCGGGCGGGGCATCATGGGGAAACTCGGCGATCTTCTGCAGGCCAGATATTCCTGCCGGGCATATCGGGCGCGCCCGGTCGAGCCGGCCTTGCTGCGCGAAATCCTGGGCCAGGCCCGCGGCGCCCCTTCGGGTGGAAATCTCCAGGCCTGGAGCGTCGTCGCGATGACAGGGCCTTTTCTGGAGGCATTCGGCCGGTTCGCCAGAAAGGAGGCCGCCGAGCACCCGGAGCTGGCGAAGGCATCGGACCTGTTCTATCCCAACGACCTTCCTGACCCGTACCGGACCCGCCGGCGCGAGGCCGGGCACAATCTCTACCGGGCGCTCGGCATCGACCGCCGGGATTTCGGCGCCCGCACGGAACAGATGCTGAAGAACTACCAGTTCTTCGGCGCCCCCGTCGGCCTGATCGTGCACACCGACGCGCGCATGGTCCGCAACCAATGGCTCGATATCGGGGCATTCGTTCAATCGGTTTGCCTGCTGGCCGCCGATGCCGGGCTTGCGACCTGCATCCAGGGCGTGTGGACCCAGTTCCGCAGGCCGAACGACCCGGTCAAGGCGATGATCGGGCTGGGCGACGACCGCCGTGTCGCCTGCGGAATGGCGTTGGGATATCCCGACGCCAGGCACCCGGCCAACGCCTTCCGCACCGACCGCACGCCGATAGACGAATATGCGACCTTCCTGTCGGAGTATCCGGGCTAGGTGTGATACTTGTCCCAGTAGGCGCGGCCCTTGTCGGTCAGGAAGGGACGAACAAGCAACTGAAGCCCGCCGTGGATATATTCATCCACCGTGTACCGGCTGCCGAAATGCCAGTATTTCAATGCCCATCCATGACAGAAATGGATGTACTGGTAGACCATGAGATCGGTGTTCAGATCGGCGATCAATCCCGATTCGATCGCATCCGAGAGCGGCGCGTGGAAGAACCGGTTCGTCTCTTCCTCGAGCCGCTGCAGCACCTGTCTTTTTTCCTTGGGCAGGGACCTGGACGACCGGTAGGCCAGAACGGTCGCATCCCGGGCTTCGTCGTTGACCTGGCAATAGGAGGTTATCGTCGCGCAAAGACGGTCCAGGGGATGACGCGTCGTTGCGGTTCTTCTTGGAATCTCTTCGAGGTATTTCCGCAAGACCACCTGAAGAGCAAAGAAAAGGAGCTCTTCCTTGTCCTTGAAGTACTGATAGATGAACCCCTGCGAGAACCCCGCGTCGCGCGCGATGTCCTGAATGGTGGTCTTGTAATACCCTTTCGCGGAAAACTGGGCGATCGCGCTGCGCACGATCAGTTCGCGGCGCCGCTTCACGAGTTTCGGGTTGCTGACGGACGAGCTCAGCTGGTCTTCCGCCTCATCTGGATAGGCCAATACAAACCCTTTCTCTCGCTCGTCACTCGTTCCGGCGCGATGACGCGCCGGCGAGCGTGACTGAAACCGTTTCCTAGTCCGGTTTCTCCCTGCTATCAACGGATGCGCCGGCGTTGCCAAGCTCCGGCGCCGCCAGTGTTTCGGCCGATCTGGTGAAGGGCCGGTGGATCGGTACCGGCAGTGCCGGCATCTCTCCCGCCCCCTCGGCGCCGACAGAGCGGGAAAACAGCGAACGGCCCCGGAAATGCGGATGCCCGACGGCCTCTTTGAGCGAGGCGATGATCGAGCAGCAGGTATCGGCCGCGCAGACCAGTTCGCGCAGCTCGTCCGCCGTGAAAGAGGCGAGGCGCCGGGCCAGGATTGCCCGGGTTTCCTGCGGTGCGCGCGCATCGTCGCGGATTTCGGCAGGAAGCCCCAGCGCGTCGCAAAGATTGGACCAGAACTTGTCCTCCAGCGCCGCCACCGCGATGTGCTGCCCGTCCTTGGTGGCGTAGATGCCGTAGCGCGGGCTGCCGCCGGTGACCACCGCGCGGCTGCGATCGGGCCATTGGCCGGCCCCGAGCCCCTCTCCCAGCGCCCAATAGGCGAACGGGAACAGGTTTTCGGCCATGGCGATGTCCAGATGCGCCCCTTTCCCGGTGATGTTGCGGCATTGAATCGCGGCCATGATGTTCATCACCGCCGGGTAGGTGCCGCCGGCGATGTCTGCCGCCAGCACCGGCGGCAGGACCGGATTGCCATGCTCATCGCCCGAGAGGCCCAGGATGCCGGTTTCCGCCATGTAGTTGAGGTCGTGCCCGGCCACCGCCGCCAGCGGTCCGGTCTGCCCGTAGCCGGTGATCGAGCAATAGACGATGCCGGGATTGACCCTGCTGACGGTGTCGTAGTCCAGCCCCAGCCGGGCCATCACGCCAGGGCGGAACTGCTCGACGATCACGTCGGCGCGGGTCAGGAGCGGGTCGAGCCTCGACCTGTCGCCGGGGGATTTCAGATCCAGCGCGAGCGATTCCTTGCCGCGGTTCAGCATCGCGAAATTCACGCCGGAGGAGCCGAACATCGGCGCGTAGCCGCGCATCGGATCGCCGCCGTCCGGGTTTTCGATCTTGATGACCTCGGCGCCCATCTCGGCCAGATAGAGCGTTGCCAGCGGCCCCGGCAGAAGGGTCGAGAAATCGAGGACTTTCAATCCTGAATATGGCAGCTGCTCCACGATCTCTGTCTCCATCGGTCTGTACGGCTACGGGTGCCGTCCTAGAGGTGGCGCGCGATCACGAGTTTCTGGATGTCGTTGGTGCCCTCGTAAATCCGGGTGACAATCGCGTCGCGCATCAGCTTTTCCACCGGATAGTCGGTCAGGTATCCATAGCCCGCAAGCGTCTGGATGGCGTCCGAACACA
>CAZNMK010000194.1:0-5823 GCA_964574045.1 uncultured Roseovarius sp.
GAAACGGATGCTCTTCATAACGCTGCTTGGCGCGGTTCTGGCCCTGGCGGGCGCGGCCGGCGCACAGGCGGCCTGCCGCGTGGAATACAAGGCCAAGCGCGACAACCCGCTGACGCTCTACTACAATACCGCCGTTCTGAGCGGACCCTGCGCCAGCGCCGAGGCGCAACTGCGCCGGATGCTGGCGGCGCGGGGGCTGGTGCTGCTGAAGATCCTGTCGGCGCGGCCGCAATAGAGCCGCAATGGAACGGACGAAGCGAGGAGGACGGAAATGTGCGCGTGATCGGTGAAGGCGTCAGCGCCACCGAGGTCCGCCGTTCCGGCGGCCGGGTGGTGGTGCTGGGGGTGATCGCCATCGTGGCCATCCTGGCGCTGGCCGCGGTGCTGCTGTTTCTCAACCTGCCCGACGCCAACGCCTTCAACGCGAGGGTCGAGCGCATCTTCGTCGAGAACGACGCGCTGACCGGCGACGCCGAGATCAAGCTCCTGGAAATTCTCGCGCTGTCGGGCACCGCGTTTTCCGAGACGCTGACCAGCTACCGGATGGTGATCTTCGTGCTGCTGGTGTTTGCCACCGCGCTTTTGATCGCGGCGCTGGTGTTCCTGGTCATGCTGGTGGCGCTCAACCGCCGCATGGCGCAGATCGAGCGCTCGGGCATCCAGGTCAGCTCGCTCCTGATCAGCCGCGAGGAAAATACCGTCTACCTCAACAACATGGGCTTCAGGCTGACCCGGGCGGCGATGGAGACGCTGAGCGTGCTGGCGGAGGCGCGGATGGACGACGAGGTGCTATCGGGCGCCGAGATCGAGGCGGTGATCTCGGGGCGCGCGCGCGAGGACTGCGACGAGGCCGCCGGCGCCACCCGCATCAAGCGGTTGCGCGACACGCTGGGCAACCAGATGATCAGCGAACTGCTGGTCAAGAACATCGCCCGGCGCGGTTACATGCTGGCCATCGACAAGGACGTGATCAAGGTGATCTGAGCGCGCCGCCGCAGCGTGACAGGGCGGTCCGCGGCTGGTATCGTGCAGCCACGAGCGGAGGTGTTTCATGATCTGGCGAACAGTGCTTGCCGTCCTGATCGCGGCCGGCCCGGCCGCGGCGCAGGAGGCCGACCCGCAGACCGGGCAGGCGATCTTTCGGACCTATTGCTGGCAATGCCACGGGCGCGACGCCGGGGGCGGCGGCCCGATGGCCGAGATGCTGGCGATCGAGACGCCGGACCTGACGCGCCTGGCCGCGCGCAGCGGCGGCACCTTCCCGGCGGGCGAGGTGGCGATGAAGATCGACGGCCGCGCCGCCCTGCTGGCCCATGGCGGCGACATGCCGATCTTCGGCCCCGTCCTCGAAAGCGACCAGTCCGTCGCCATCGGCCTGCCCGACGGCCAGCCGATGCTGGCCAGCCGGCCGCTGGCGGACCTGCTGGCCTATCTCGAGATGCTGCAGGCGGAATAGAGGGCGGCAGTGGCGACCCCGGCAGGATTCGAACCTGCAACCTGCCCCTTAGGAGGGGGCTGCTCTATCCTGTTGAGCCACGGGGCCGCGTGCGCCCCTCTTTAACGGCCCCGGCCGGGCTTGTCACCGCCTGGTTTGCGGAGCAGTCGGGCGTGAAGCACTGAAAATCTTAGCAAATCACCTGGAATTGTCCCTTGTTGCACAAAATCACATACTGATCGCCACTGACCGCCATGTGAAATCCGCGCCTTATGACTTCTGCCTCAAGAGTTCCTTCGGATGCGCAAGTGTGTACGGAATTGGTTTTCCTACGAACGATTCCGCCATTTTTGGCGCTTTGGGCATCAGATATCTGCTGAACCCATTGGTGTGCAGTCAGTTTACGGTGCCCGTTCATAATATTCATCCTGCTATCGGATACTGCTTCTCGGACATGAGTTCATTGGGGAGCGTTGCGTTTCATTGAGTTCGACCCGTCCGGCCCGCGTGCGGGCAGGGCATGCGCCCGCCCGCCCCACGGCGGGCGCATTCGCGCCCACCCGGGCGGGCGCATGCGCTCCGGTCGCAGGCGAGCGAATCCGATCCGGCGCAACGCGCTGTAGACCCAACAGCGGCCATGAGGCACTCAACGCTCATCGGCGGTCATGGCGTGTCGCACCCGGCTGTATCCACCTTCGCCCCGGCCCCCGAGCCGGGCCTCCCTTGCCGATTGGACGAGGCCCCGGATCAAGCCCGGGGCGCGGGTGTTTCCGATTGAACGCGACATGCCCTAATCTGGCTGGCGAGTGTTTCAGCGTCACCTGAAAAGCTCGACAAGTGGCCAAGTTTTTGATTTCTGAACCCTCACCACAAACCCGTTCGCCGGGCTTGAACCGTTTCGCATGTTTGCGGTAACATCCGCCCGTATTCCCCTTGAGGACGATCCCACCTTGGCCAAGCCCGTCAACCGCCCCCTGACCCTGCGCGACGTCTCCGAGGCGTCGGGCGTCTCCGAGATGACCGTCAGCCGCGTGCTGCGCAACCGCGGCGACGTCTCGCAGGCGACGCGCGAAAAGGTGCTCGAGGCCGCGCGGACGCTGGGCTACGTGCCCAACAAGATCGCCGGCGCGCTGGCGTCGAGCCGCGTCAACCTGGTGGCGGTGGTGATCCCGTCGATTTCCAACATGGTCTTTCCCGAGGTGATGAGCGGCATCAGCGACGCGCTCGAGGAAACCGCCCTGCAGCCGGTGGTGGGCGTGACCGGCTACAGCCCCGCCAGGGAGGAAAAGGTGCTCTACGAGATGCTCTCGTGGCGGCCCTCGGGGGTGATCGTGGCCGGGCTCGAGCATTCCGACACGAGCCGCGCGATGCTGCAGGCGGCCGGCATCCCGGTGGTCGAGATCATGGATGTGGACGGCACGCCCATCGATTCGGTGGTCGGCATCTCGCACCGCCGCGCCGGCCGGCAGATGGCGCAGGCGATCCTCAAGGACGGCTACGAGCATATCGCCTTTCTCGGCACCAAGATGGCGCAGGACCACCGTGCGCGCAAACGCTTCGAGGGCTTCACCGAGGCGCTGGCCAAGGCCGGGGTCGAGATCGAGGACCGCGAGTTCTATTCCGGCGGTTCGGCGCTGGCCAAGGGGCGCGAGATGACGAAGGCCGTGCTCGAACGTTCGCCGGACCTGGATTTCATCTATTATTCCAACGACCTGATCGGCGCGGGCGGGCTGCTCTGGCTGCTCGAGGCGGGCTATGACATCCCCGGCCGGATGGGGCTTGCCGGGTTCAACGGGCTCGACCTGCTCAAGGGGCTGCCGCGCGTGCTGGCCAGCATGGATTCGTGCCGCTACGAGATCGGCCGCAAGGCGGCCGAGATCATCGCCCGCCGGGTCGAGGAGGGCGAGGACGGCGCGCCCGAGCGCGTGGTGCTGGAACCGACGATCAGCTATGGCGGCACGCTGCGGCGCAGGTAGCCGCAAAGACGCGTTTTCTGTCGCGGATGGAACAGACCCGCCCCGCCCGGTCGTGCCCGGCTGGGGACAAGGCATCGTGCCTGGAAACACCCAAGGGAGGGATACGGGATGAAGGTCGGGTTCATCGGTCTGGGCAATGTCGGCGGCAAGCTGGCCGGTTCGCTTCTGCGCAATGGTATCGACCTGGCGGTGCACGATCTCGATGCCGGGCTGGTCGACGGTTTCGTCGCGCGCGGCGCGGCGGCGGGCGGCGGCCCGGCTGACATGATGCGCGACCGCGACGCGGTCATCACCTGCCTGCCGTCGCCGGCGGCCTCGGCCGCGGTGCTGGACGCGATGCTGCCCGAGGTCGGGCCGGGCAAGATCTGGCTCGAGATGTCGACCACCGACGCGGCCGAGGTCCGCCGGCTGGGCGCCGAGGCGATCGCGCGCGGCGGGGCGGCCGCCGATTGCCCGGTTTCGGGCGGCTGCCACCGCGCCGACAGCGGCAACATCTCGATCTTCGCCGGCTGCGACCGCACCAGTTTCGAGCGCATCCTGCCGCTTCTGACGGTGATGGGCCGGCGCATCCTGCACACCGGGGACCTTGGCACCGCCTCGACGCTGAAGGTGATGACCAACTATCTGGCCACCGCCAACCTGCTGACCTGCTGCGAGGCGCTGGTGACGATGAAGGCCGCCGGCATCGACCTGGCCACCACCTATGAGGCGATCGCGATCAGTTCGGGCACCTCCTTCGTGCACGAGACCGAAAGCCAGATGATCCTGAACGGCAGCCGCGACATCGGCTTCACCATGGACCTGGTGAAAAAGGATATCGGCCTGTTCCAGGAAATCGCCGAGCGCGCGGGGGTGCCGCTGGAAATCTCGCCGCTCATGATCGGGATATTCGATGACGGCATCGCCCGCTACGGCCCGCGCGCGCAGTCCGACGACATCGTCCGCCGGCTGGAGGAGGCGACCGGGCTCGAGATCACCGCGCCGGGATTTCCGGCGCAGATGGTCGACGACGAGCCCGAGGAACCGGGATACGAGGTCGTCCCCCGCGGCCGCGCCGAAACGGTGCGTTAACCGCGCCGGACGGTTTGCGTTGCCCTTTGCGCCGCGGTCTGGCCAAATCCCCGCGGGGGAGTTGCGGGATCGGTGCGATGCTGATGCTGGTGGGCATGATGGGAATGCTGGCCGTGGGCGCGGTCGCCTTCATGGGTATGGAGGGCGACGACGATGCCGTTGCCGTCGGCACGGGCGGCGGCGATGATGGCGACGGCATGGATGGCGACGGCATGGATGGCGGCGGCGGGACGATGGATATCGGCGCATTGCTGGGCGACGGCGGTCCCGGACCCGAAGCGGCGGCCGCCCCTGAAACCGAACACGGAGAAGACGACGAAACCGCGAGCGAGAATGCAGAGAGCGGCGACCCTGCCGGCGATGCGGCCGGCGAGGGCGCTTTCGATCCGCCCGCCGGCGATCTCGGCGCCGATCCGGCCGAAACCCCGGATGAGGGGCTGCCGCAGGACCCCCTGACGGACACCGCCGCGGACGAGGACGGCGGCGACGACTGGGGCATCGGCACCGGCGGCGACGCGGGCGAAACCCTGACCGGCAGCGAGGGCAACGATTTCCTTATCGCCTATGGAGGCGACGACCTGGTCGCCGGCGGCGCCGGCACCGACCAGATCGAGGGCGGCGCGGGCGACGACAGCCTCTCGGGCGGACCCGGCGACGACACCCTGCACGGGCAGGACGGCGACGACCTGGCGGAGGGCGGCAGCGGCGACGACGATCTTTACGGACATGGCGGCGACGACACGCTGCTGGGCGGGGCGGGCGACGACAGCCTCGCCGGCGGCATGGGCGATGACATGGCCGATGGCGGCGACGGCGACGACGCGGTGCACGGCTACTACGGCAACGACACGCTGACCGGCGGGGCGGGTGCCGACACGCTTTTCGGCGGCTACGGCGACGATGTGGTGAACGGGCTCGGGCCGCGGGGCGAGGACGATGGCGTCACCGACTATCTCAACGGCGGCGACGGGGCCGATCACATCGCCGCCGGGGCGGGCGATGTCGTCACCGGCGGGACGGGCGCCGACAGTATCCTGCTGGGCGGCGATGCCGGCACCGGCGGCGCCGCCGAGATCATGGATTTCGTCTCGGGCGAGGACAGCCTGCTGATCGAGTACGACGACGACGGCCCGGCGCCTGTGGTCGACCTTGTCCGGGACGAAGACGCGGAAGGGCTCTACCGGGTGCTGCTCGACGGCGCCGAGGTGGCGCTGGTGCACAGCGCCGGGGGGATGGGGCCCGACGATATCGCGCTGGTGCCGCGCGGGCTGGTCTGAGGGGGCGGGGCACCGGATTACCCCTTTCCATTTCGTGCGATTCCCCTTATACGCGCGCATCTGC
>CAZNMK010000195.1:0-5821 GCA_964574045.1 uncultured Roseovarius sp.
CGCCACAGCACCTGCTGGCCGGCGGTGGAATTGACGGTCACCGCGCTGATGGTCTCGTCGAGCAGTTGCGCCAGCTTGCCGCCGCGCACGAAATGCACCCGGCCGGCGATGCCGTGCGCCCGCGCCAGCCGCCGCAACTCGCGCCGGATCGGCACGCGGCCGTCCTCCAGCGGGTGCGCCTTGACCACCAGGTGGTGATGGCGCGGCGCGCCCTCGGCGAAACCCTCGATCACCGCCTGCAGGAACTCGGTCATGGTGGAAAACGGCGAATGCGCCTGGAACGATGCGTCGTGCTCGAGCTGCAAGAGCGCCAGATGATAGGGAAACCCGCCGTGGCGCACCCTGAGCGTGGCGACGCGCCGCTCGACGGCCTGAACCGGCATCAGCAGAAGCCGCCTGAGATACAGGCGGAATTCCTGCCCGACGCCGAGCGCGCGATGCGGGCGAAAGGCCCGGTAGCCGGCATTCAGGAGCAGCACGCAGCCGTGGTAGAGCGCGCCGTAAAAGATGTGCTGGCGGGTGTCGCCCCAACTGGCCGGCGGCATCGCGGTGTCGGTGTCGGCATGGCTCAGCGCCTTGCGCATGCGTTCCACGCTCATCTGCATCAGCTTCGAGTTCCCGTTCGAGCCGCCGCGCTCATACGTCACCCAGTAGGGACGCATGTAGCCCTCCTCGAAGACATGGATCGTCAGCCCGCGGGCGCGGGCGATGGCGATGGCGTCGGCATGGATCGGCCGGGTATCGCCGTAAAGAACCAGGTCCGTGACCCCCTTTTGCGCGACCAGCGCGGCAAAGCGGTCGGGCCAGTCCCGCTGCGGGGCGCGAAAGGGGATATAGCTCTTGCCGTCGGGCCAGAAGGCGCGGTCGCCGGCGTTGAACCCCACGCGCCAGGCCTGCGCCCCGGTGCGGCGGATCAGCCGCCCCAGCCGGTGGAAGAAGGGCCCGTGCGGCCCTTGCAGAAACAGAAATACGCGCCCGTCGCCCGTCACCATTACGCCAACCGTACCCGCTTTGCCCCTCGCCGCTCTCGATACCCCGAAAACGCGACGAAAATAAGACCCTTGTCGCTGCCGGTCTTGTCCGCGCCGCGTCCAGCGGGTAGTGCGGGGTCGGCATGACACGGGCAGGCAACGCGGGAGAGGGCGGATGTTCACCGGAATAGTCACCGATATCGGACAGGTGCGCGGGATCGAGCGGCGCGGCGACATGCGCGCCCGCATCGGCACGCGCTACGATATGAAAACCGTCGACTTGGGCGCCTCGATCGCCTGCGACGGGGTCTGCCTGACCGTGGTCGAAAAGGGCGGCGACTGGTTCGCGGTCGATGCCTCCGCCGAAACCCTGTCCAGGACCAACCTCGGCCGCTGGGCCGAGGGCACGCGCGTCAACCTCGAACGCGCGCTCAGGGTCGGGGACGAGCTGGGCGGCCATATCGTTTCGGGCCATGTCGACGGCGTGGCCGAGGTGGTCGAGATGCGCAGCGAGGGCGACAGCACCCGCGTCACGCTGCGTGTGCCCGCCGATCTGGCCCGTTTTATCGCGCCCAAGGGGTCGGTGGCGCTCAACGGTACCTCGCTGACCGTGAACGAGGTCGCGGGCAGCACGTTCGGCATCAACCTCATCCCGCACACCAAGGAGGTCACCAACTGGGGCGCCGTGGCGGCGGGCGACCTGGTCAACCTCGAGATCGACACGCTGGCGCGCTACGTTGCACGGCTGAACGAGGTGGCGGCGATCGGCTGACGCGGCGCTCAGCCCGCCCAGATGTCCCCGACGGTGTAGCCTTGCGCAAACGGGTCCGAGGGGTCGAGCAACCAGGTCGACAGCCCCGTGATCCAGCCCTGGCCGGAAATCGACGGCACGATGGCCTCGTGCCGGCCGACCCGTGTCAGTTCCTCGATCCGGCCGGTGAAGGCGGTGCCGAGCGGGCCGGCATGCACATAGTCCTGGCCGGGCCGCAATTGCCCCCGCGCATGCATGACCGCCATGCGCGCGCTGATGCCGGTGCCGCAGGGCGAGCGGTCCAGCGCGCCCGGCACGGCATCGGGGCGGGCCGGGTCGTAGCCGCCCGAGGACACCGTGACCGCGCCGCGGCCATCTGTGCCGGCGGCGATGGGCGCGCCCCACAGATGGGTGATCGTGGGCCCGGCGATGGCGGGGTTTTCGGGGTGGATGACCGGCAGCTGTTCGCGCGCGGCGGCGAGGATGCGTTCGCTCGTGCGCACGATCTCGGCGCCGTTTTCGGCGCCGAGGCCGATCCCCAGCGCGTCGGCATCGGCCAGCACGTAGAACATGCCGCCCCAGGCGATGTCGACGGCGATGCGGCCCAGGCCGGCGACATCGAGCCCGGCGTCGAGATGCATGGCAAAGGCCGGCACGTTGCGAAAACCCACGCGCGTCACCTTGCCGTCGCGGCACTCGGCGCGGACCCGGATCAGGCCGGCGGGTGCCTCGAGCGTCAGTTCGGTGACCGGCTCGCGCATCGGCAGCATCCCGGTTTCCAAGAGCACGGTCGCCACGCAGATGGTGTTGGAGCCCGACATCGGCGGGTATTCCGTCTGCTCCATGACGATGAAGCCGGCATCGGCGCGCGCGTCGCAGGGCGGCACGATCAGGTTGCAGCACAGCGCCGGATAGCCGCGCGGCTCGCGCAGCATCAGGAGGCGCAGGTCGTCGGCATGGGCCTGCATGTGGCGCATCTTTTCAAAGACCGAATTGCCGGGCAGGGGCGGCGCGCCCGATGTCACCACCCGGCCCGGTTCGCCCTCGGCATGGGCCTCGACTGCGGTGATCATCCTGGTGGCGCGCATCCACTGTCTCCTTGCCGGTCAGCCTACGCTGTTCGGCAGGGCGTTGGAATAGCCCCGGCCAGCGTCTCGGCGGTGCGCCGGGCGCGCGCAATGTGCTGCAATCCGCCGTCAATCGTTGTCGCTCAGCCCCGCCCCGGCGCCGGACAGGCGGCGTTCGGGGGTGGCAGGGGCATAGGTGCGCCGGGCGAACTCGCTCAGCGCATGCGCCGTCGCCTCGTCGATGTCGCCGCGCCAGGCATGGGCGATCGTCTCTGCGCCCGGTGCATCGCCGTGGCCGATGGCGGCCTCCTCGGCCCGCGCCGCGGTCAGCGCCTCGGGATCGTCGACGGCGGCGCGGGTCTCGCCGCCGCCGCAAGCGATGGCGATGCCGGGCCAGACGATGCGCAGCCGCGCGCCGGTCGCGTCGGCGGCCGCGGCCAGAAATGGCACCAGCAGGATCGGCCGCGCCACCGGCCCCAGCGTCACGCCGCCGCCCATCGCCAGCGCCGCCGCCCGGTCGCTGAGCGCCGCCCCGGTAGCGATCGGGCACAGCAAGCCCCCGCGCGCCCGCCAGCGGCCACCGACGAGGTCGGGACACAGCGCCGCGGCGTCGGCCCCGTCCTCGGCCGCCAGCAGCGCCGCCAGCGCCGCGCCCCCCGGCCAGCCCGCCGCCGACAGCCAGCGCACCGCCTTGCCGGCCTCCTCGGCCAGCCCCCATGACATGCCGGCGCCGCGCGCGGCGCAGCGTGCCAGGCTCTCGATCTCGTTCAGCGACCGGTTCACGGGTTCGACTCCGGCAGCGGCGGCGGCGCCCAGTCGTCGGCCGGCCCGGTGGCCAGCTCGTCCGGAAATGGGGCGTTCTGGTACATGTTGATGCGCACCCAGCGGTCCGAGCGCGGGTCGAAATGGCCGGCCCCGAAGAACGACAGCTTGAGGCGCAAGAGGTCGATGGGCAGCATCCCGGCGGCAACGGTGTTGTCGCGGATTTCCGCATAGGGCAGCCGCGCCGCGATCTGGGCACGCCGGACGATGTGGCGATGCTCGGGGAAACGCAGCAGGAATTCGGCCACGGTGCCGTCGCCCGCCTGCTCGAGCGCCGCGAACAGCCTGGCCGCGTCGCGCCCGGGGCAAAGCGGCTGTTCGTAGGGTTCCAGCCCCGTATCGGCGCGCTCGCCGAGGCGCGGTTCCAGCTTTTCCTCGGAAACGTACCAGATCCGCGCCTGCGCCTGCGGGCCGGACCAGTCGATTTTCAGCGCCCAGCCATAGACATCCCCGACGATCCGTCGCAGTTCCGTCAGGGGCATGGCGCCGTCGATGCGCCATTCGGCCATCTCGTCGGCCGCCATTGCCGCACCGAGGTCGTCGACCAGATCGCCGTAGGGTTCGAGCATGAGCGAAACCAGCTGTTCCTGCCCTTCATGCGACAGTGCCTCGCAGGCCCACAGCCACAGCCGGTTCCAAGGCCGTTCGCCGCGCAGATCGGCGCGATCGGCGTGCGCGCCCAGCCGTTCCATGTCGGCCCTGAGCGCCGCCAGCTTTTCCGCCTGGATGGGGTGGTCGGACCGCCAGAGCCGCGCGTTCAGCAATGCCCGCGCCGCCATGCTGCGAAAATGCGCCGCCTCGGCCGCGCTGGCGCGCGGCAGGGCGCGGACGCGCGCCAGCGCCTCTTCGCGCGCGGCGATCCAGTTGTTCAGCAGGGCGGGGTGGTTGAGCAGAAAGGGCGCCATTCCCAGCCCGGTGGAATTGCCGATGCCGAAACGGCGGCGCAGCGCCGGGTCGAGCGGCACCGCCGTTTCGGGCGCGCGCGCGCGGGCGATATGTTCGACGAGGTCCATCACGAACGCGCGGGTCAGGTAGACCGACAGCATCTCGACCTGGAAGGGGCCGCGGAACTCTGCCCGCCCGGAGATAGCCTCGCGGTCGGCGGCGCCGAACTTGCCCGACCCGTAGACAGCGGTGGTGCGCATCAGATAGCCGACCCCGGCGACCTTGTCGGCGTCGGGCTGCCGCCCCGCCGCCAGCCGGTCGACGACATGATCCCACAGCCGCACCGAGCGGTTTGCGCGGCTCAGCGACAGCTCGCGCTGGCTGATGCGCCCGGCCTCCTGCCTGGGCACATTGGCGGCGAGCCGGGCGATGTCTTCGTCTCCCGGCACCCCGTCGAAGAGGGCGAATGTCGCGTCCCAGGCGGTGGCGATCACCCGGTCCGAGCGCATGTCGGCGGGCAGGTCGTGGGCGAAGGCCACCAGCGAATAGCTGCGCTCGGGTCCGTGCATGGCATAGACCGCGTGGCCCACGCCGCGCGCGTCGATCTCGAAGGCGCGCCTCTCGAAACGCCAGTTCTCGGCCTTGAGCCGGCGCAGGAGCTGGCGCATGAACGACAGCCGCGACTGGTGGAACGATCCCAGCCGGGCAAGCGTCATCACCTCCGATGCCGGGCGCGGGGCGATGGGGAGCAGGGTGTCAGTCATCGCGGTTGCCTTCATGTTGCGCGGGCTCCGAAGCTTTGGTCAAAAAACCGCAGCCAGTTGCCCCCCATCAGGGCGGTCACCTCGGCCGCGTCGAAACCTGCCTTGCGCAACCCCTTGTCCAAGTTTGGAAAATCCCGGTTGTCGCGGAACCAGTCGGGTTGCGGCGGAAAGCCGGGGGCGGCGGCCGATCCCTCGCCGAAATCGGTCTCTTTCGACCAGCGGCCATTGCGCATCCACGTCACCACGCTGTCGGGCTGGTCCTGGCACAGGTCCGAGCCGATGCCGAAATGGCCGATGCCGAAGCGCTCGACCGCCATCGCCACCATCTCGCAGAAACTCTCCAGCGTGCAGTCGGGGCCATTTGCGAGGTGGTGGGGATAGACCGAGAAGCCCATCATCCCGCCGGCGCCCACCACCGCGCGGATCACGTCGTCGCGCTTGTTGCGCAGGGCGGGATGCCAGCGGTGCGGGTTGGCATGGGTGATGGCGATGGGGCGCTGGGACAATTCGGCCGCCTGAATGGTCGAACGGTCGGCGGAATGGCTCATGTCGACGACCATT
>CAZNMK010000196.1:0-5791 GCA_964574045.1 uncultured Roseovarius sp.
CTCGTCGCGGCAAAGCGTTCGTGGTTCTGCGTGACCTTCGCGAGGTCATAGAGATAGTTGACCATCACCCCGGCCGATTGCGCCTGCCCGTTGGGCGAGGTGTCGGCGCGGGCATGGATCTGGTGGATCGAGGCGCCGTTGCCGAGATGGAACCGCGCCACCGGGTCGAGCGGCTGACCGTTGCCGCGCTTGGCCCTGAGCAGATAGTACGCCGCCAGCATGCGCATCTGTGTGTCGTCCCCGGGATCGTGGACCAGTTCTTCGGCCTTCAGCCATGCCGTGAACCCCGGGATCGGCGACAGCGTGACAAAGGTCCTCAGGCCCGGCAGTTCCAGCGACAGATCGGCCGCCACCTGCTTGATCAGCGAATTGCCGAACGAGATGCTGGCCAGCCCCGCCTGGCAGTTGGAGATCGAATAAAAGACGGCGGTGTCGGCCTTTTCGTCGTCGAGCACCTCGCGGTCCCCGGCCAGCAGCGCCTGCACCGAACCCGGCGTGCCGCGGGTCAGCGCCACCTCGACGAAGATCAGCGGTTCGTCCGGCATGGCGGGGTGGAAGAACGCGAAACAGCGCCGGTCGGCGGGTTCGACCCGGCGGCGCAGATCCTCCCAGCTGCCGATGGCATGCACCGCCTCGTAGGCGATGATCTTTTCCAGGATGTGGGCCGGGCTTTCCCAGCTGATCGGACGCAGCACCAGAAAACCGCGGTTGAACCAGCTGGCGAAGAGGTGGCGGAAATCGAGGTCGAGCGCCATCAGCGCGTCCTCGCCGCGCCCCAGGCGCAGCAGGTCGGCGCGCATCTCGACCAGTGCATGGGTTGCGCCCGGCACCTGGTTGAGACGGCGGATCAGTTCCTGCCGGGGGGGTTCGGCCGCGGCCTGGAGGGCGCGGTAGGTGGCCTTGCTCTGTCCGGCCTCGTAATCCGCGAGCGCGGCGCGCACGCGGTCGGGCTCGATCGCCATCTCGCCGGCCATGTGGCGAAAGAACGCCAGCTTGCCCTCGTCGTCGAGCGCGTCGAAACGGCCGAGGATGGTTCGCGCCAGCGCCTGCCCCGAAACCTCGCCCCTCGTGCCGATCAGCTCGGCCGCCAGTTCCGGCATCGGGCGGGTATCCGCGCGCCCGCCGCCGCGGGCGCCGTAGCGGCGCTCGAACACGGTCGATAGAAGATCGGCCAGCCGTGTCACTGCGCGGCTCCCATGACCAGGTCGGGCAGCCACAGCGCCAGCCCCGGAAAGAGACAGAGCAGCACGATCCCCAGGGCCATGCAGGCCACGTAGGGCAGCGAACCGACGAGAATGGTCTTGAGCTTGATATCGGGCGCGATGCCGTTGATCACGTAGAGGTTCAGCCCGACCGGGGGCGAGATCAGCCCGATTTCCATGTTGATGGTCAGCACCACCGCGAACCAGATCGGGTCGAACCCAGCCGAGGCGATGATCGGCAGCAGGATCGGCGCGGCCATCAGGATGACGGCGACGGGCGGCAGAAAGAAGCCCGCGACCAGCAAGAATAGGTTGATCATGCCCATAAGCACCCAGCGGTTGACGTCGAGCGAGCCGATCCATTCGGCGATCGACTGGGTGATGAAGAGCGACGACATCATGTAGCTGAACACGCCCGCGGCGCCGATGATGAAGAGGATCATCACCGATTCCCGCGTGCTGTCGCGCAGCACCTGCCATATCTTTTCCGGACTCCAGAGTCTGTAGATGATCATCGCGATCAGCAGGCACAGCAGCGCCCCCACGGCGGCGGTCTCGGAAGGCGTGGCGATGCCGCCATACATGGCATAGAGCACGCCCAGGATGATCGCCAGGAAGGGCAGCACGCGTGGCAGGATCTCGAATTTCTCGCGCCAGCTGTAGCTGCCCGCGCGCAGCACCCGCGCGTCGCCCGATGCCCAGGTCGAATAGAGCGACCAGGCCATGAAGAGCCCCACCAGCATCAGCCCCGGCACGACTCCGGCCAGGAAAAGCCGCCCGATCGAGGTTTCGGTGGCAATGCCGTAGACGATCATGGTGACCGAGGGCGGGATCAGGATGCCCAGCGTGCCCCCGGCAGCGATGGATCCGGCGGCGACGCTGTCGGGATAGCCGCGCTTTCGCATCTCGGGGATGCCCATCTTGCCGATGGCCGCGCATGTCGCCGGGCTCGACCCGCTCATCGCGGAAAAGAGCGCGCAGGCGCCCAGGTTCGACACCACCAGCCCGCCGGGCACGCGGGTCAGCCAGCGTTCCAGCGCCTCGTAAAGGTCGGCGCCGGCCCGGGTCGAGGCGATGGCCGCGCCCATGATGATGAACATCGGGATCGACAGCAGTGCGAAGTTGTCGAGCTTGCCAAAGAATATCTCCGGCATCAGCCCCAGCGACGGGATGCCGTCGAAGGCGATCAGAAAGCCGGCCGAGACAACCAGCAACCCGGCCGCGACCGAGATACCCGAGAACAGCACCGCGACGGTGACGATGGCGACCATCAGGCCCAGTGTCAGCGCGTCCATCAGTCCGCCCTTTCGGCAAGCGTGTCGGTCAGGCCCGCCTCGGGGTCGAGCCCGAATGGCGGCTCGATCCCGCGCGTGGTGGCAAAGAGATCGGCGGCGAGCTGCATCGCGTAAAGGCCAAAGCCCAGCGGCAGCGCCAGATAGGGCACCCACAGCCTGGGGTTCCAGGGCGAGTTCGATGTCTCGCCCCAGTCCCACGCCTCGTGCCAGAAACGATAGCCGTACCACAGCATCGCCGCCGTCACCGCCAGCGTCAGCGCCAGCACCAGCAGGGCCAGCGCCTTGCGCGCCCGAACCGGCAGCATCAGCGGCAGAAGATCGACGTTCACATGCCCGCGCATGTATTGAACGTAGGGCAGCCCCAGCATGGTGGCGGCGATCATCATGTAGGTGACGCCCTCGGTCTGCCAGATGGTCGATCCATTCAGAACGAAACGGATAAAGATCATCTGGCAGGTAACGACGACCGAGGCCAGGATCAGCAGCGAGGCGACGATGCCCGCCAGCCGGCTGAGCAACCCGACGGCGCGCAGGATCGGATTGCCGCCGTGGCGGGCGGACGCGGTGGCGTGGGACGAACCGGACATGGCAGCGCCTTCGTTGTCAGGGTTGCGGGGCGGCGCGTCGCCGCCCCTCGGGCGCGTTTACTCGACCGAAAGCGCCAGGTCGAGCAGGCGCTGCCCGTCGGGCGAGCCCTCGAGGAACGCCTTGTAGGAGGTTTCCTTGGCGATGGCGCGCCATGCGTCGAACTCCTCCTGCGTCATCTCGGCGATCTCGACGCCGTTCTCGGCAAAGACATCGCGCGCCTTGCCGTCCTGTTTCTTGGCCTCTTCGAGATAGTACGCCTCGGCCTTGGCGGCGGCGGCCATGATCGCCTGCTGCTGTTCTTCGCTCAGGCTGTCGAAGACCGACTTGTTCATCAGCATCGGCTGATACATGAACCACAG
Source organism: uncultured Roseovarius sp. (assembly GCA_964574045.1). Taxonomy (GTDB): domain Bacteria; phylum Pseudomonadota; class Alphaproteobacteria; order Rhodobacterales; family Rhodobacteraceae; genus Roseovarius. The sequence goes on from CAZNMK010000196.1 coordinate 3,445, forward strand.
CGCATAGTCGCCCGCGGGGGTAAAGCACGCCACCTGTTCGTAGATGCGGTAGCTGACGAACGAGGCGGACGAGGTGTTGGCGGCATCGAGCACGCCGGTCTGCATGGCGTTGTAGATCTCCGACGAGGCCATCGACGCGATCGAGGCGCCGGCGCCGGCGAGCATCTGCTCGAACGCCTTGCCGGCGGCCCGCATCTGCAGACCGGCGACGTCCTCGGGCGCGGTGACGCACTTGTCCTTGCCGGCAAAGCCGCCGGCCAGGTAGCCGTGCACCAGCACCATCACGTCGTCCTCGGCCATGATCTTTTCGATCTCTTCCATGAAGTCCGATTGGTTGAGCCGCGCGGCGTGGTCGTGGTTCTTGACCAGCCCCGGCATCAGGGTGAGGTTGTAGGCGTTGCGCAGGCCCCCGGCGTAGGAGAGCGGAAACACGGCCATGTCCAACTGGCCGCGCGACAGGGGCTTGTACTGCTCGCGCGCCTTGAACAGTGACTGGCTGGGGAAAATCTTGATATCCAGCCCGACATCGGCGGCGGCGACCTCGTCGGCGACCATCTGGGCGACCTTGTGGCGGACATCGGCCTCGGACCATTGATGCGAGACGCGCAGTTCCTTGGCCTGGGCGCCGATCGCAAAGGCGGCCAGGGCTGCCGCGGCGACGGTTGCGGTATATTTCATGATGACTCCTCCCGTTTTGAATGGCCCGTATGCGGGCACATCGTCGTGCAGGGTGCAGATTTTCGGCGTCGGGGTCAACATTTTTGTATACAATACATCGATTCTTGTCCAATCAATCGCCTTTCTGTATACATGACCCATGGAACGCAAACGCTCCGATACCATTGCCGAGGCGCTGGAGGGCATGATCCTGGAGGGTACGTTCGCCGATGGCGAACGGCTGGACGAGGTGCAGCTTGCCGAGCGGTTCTCGGTCTCGCGCACGCCGCTGCGCGAGGCGCTGCAGCGGCTTGCCCTGTCGGGGCTGGTCGAGCAGATCCCGCGCCGCGGCGTCTTTGTCCGCCAGCCTGGCCCGGTCGAGCTGGTCGAGATGTTCGAGGTGATGGCCGAACTCGAAGCGGCCTGTGCAAGACTGGCCGCGTCGCGGATCGTGGATGCCGCTCTGGACGAGATGCGCGCCGTCAACGCCCGCTGCCAGCGTGCGGTCGAGACGCAGGATACGGATGGGTACTACTATGAGAACGAACGCTTTCATGCCATCCTCTACCGGCAATCCGGCAACGACTTTCTGGAACAGGAGTGCAAACGGCTGTTTCGCAGGCTGACTCCGTTCAGGCGTCTTCAACTGCGCCTGCGCGGACGCCTGCGGCAATCCATGGCCGAGCACGAGGCCATAGTCGCCGCGCTGGAGGCCGGCGATCCACAGGCGGCTTCCGATGCGATCCGCCGCCATGTCGCGGTACAGGGAGAGAAGTTCCACCACCTGATGAGCACGCTGAAAGCCGCCGCCGAATAGGCGGGACAATGGGTCTTTTGCGCATGCGGCATGATAATTTTGCAGTTGCAGCATAAAATTCCCGCGATGTTGACCTCGGTCAAATCGGCGGCGGCGGCAAAGGTCTAGACCGGCGGCATGACCCGCCTGCGGTTCGATATCCCCCTTGGCATCCTGCTGTCGGTCGCCCTGATTCTCGGCGGCGCGATGGTGGCCGCCGCCAAGACCGGCCAGCCGGGCCTGACCGCGATGACGATCTGCGCCGATGGCGAAGCGGCCACCGTCCTGGTCGACGCGACCGGCCAGCCGGTCGACGGTTCGCCGCCGGTCGATTGCGGCGAGTGCCCGGTCTGTACGCTGCATTCCGACGGTCTGACGGCTTTGTCGGCGCGCGCGTGGGGGTCGGGCCAGGTCGCCCGTCAACTATCGCCCCAGATCGAGGAATCGCGGCACACGGGCCTTTCGCGCCCGTGGAAACGTGCCCGCGGCCCCCCGAAAGAGAACTGAAAAACATGGTCGTTTCCGTGCTCCTCCCTGTATCCGTTCCGCCCGCCTCCGCGCCGCCGCGACCCGCCTGTGTCCCGACCGCGGCGCCGCGCCCGAAATCCGCCCTTTCCCCGCTTCCGGCGTTTCTCAGCCGCCTTCTGATCGCCCTTTGCCTGGCCGCGCTTGCCGTGCTCGCCGCCCAGCCGGTACGGGCGCAGGCCGCGGGTTCGGTGCTGTCGCAATACATCGCCGATGTTTCCCCCGGCGATCTGGTCGAGGGGGCGGATGCGTTCGGCCCGGTTCGCGGCGACATTCCCGTCGCGCCGGTACTGCGCGGCGGCGAGCGTGTCGCCTGGGCGTTCATCACCTCCGACTACGTTGGCACCATCGGCTATTCCGGCAAACCCA
>CAZNMK010000197.1:0-5675 GCA_964574045.1 uncultured Roseovarius sp.
GGAAAGCCACGCCCGAAGCCCCGGCCAACCCGGCGCCGACCGCGCCGCGGACCATCTCGGCCCGGGTGTTCACCGACTTCGCCGCGATCTGACGGCAAAAAAAGGCCGCCCCCCAGCGGGAAGCGGCCCGATCGACGACCGAAGCGGACGCCCGCGCGGTGTCAGCCGACCAGTTCGAGCCCCGAAAAGAAATAGGCGATCTCGACCGCCGCCGTTTCGGGCGCGTCCGAGCCGTGGACCGAGTTCTCGCCGACCGATTCCGCGAACTCGGCCCGGATCGTGCCCGGCGCGGCCTCGGCGGGGTTGGTGGCGCCCATCACCTCGCGGTTCTTCGCGATGGCGTTCTCGCCCTCGAGCACCTGCACCACCACCGGGGCCGAGGCCATGAAGGTGCACAGCTCGTCATAGAACGGGCGTTCCTTGTGCACGGCGTAAAAGACGCCGGCCTGCGATTTCGTCAGCTTGATGCGTTTTTGCGCCACGATGCGCAGCCCGGCATCCTCGAACTTGGCGTTGATCCTGCCGGTCAGGTTGCGGGCGGTGGCATCGGGTTTGATGATGCTCAGCGTGCGTTCCAAAGCCATGTCAGCCTCTCGTTTTCAATGGGTGTCGGGCGCCGGGCGCCGCCGCCCGCGCGAAAGATCGCGGTGGCGATAACACGCGCACCGGCGTTTGAAAAGCGGCGATTGACGCCCGCCGGCGCATCGGGCATGCCCCGCCCCATGCTGCGCATCGACGACATTTCCTTTGCCATGGCCGGGCGGCCGCTCTTGCAGCACGCCTCGGCCACCATCCCGCAGGGCCACAAGGTCGGGCTGGTGGGCCGCAACGGCACCGGCAAGACCACGCTTTTCCGGCTCATCCGGGGCGAGCTGGCGCTCGACGGCGGCACCATCGCCCTGCCCGCGCGCGCCCGCATCGGCGGCGTCGACCAGGAGGTGCCGGGCAGCGAGGTCTCGCTGATCGACACGGTGCTGGCGGCCGATACCGAGCGCGCGGCGCTGATGGCCGAGGCCGAAACCGCCACCGATCCCGCCCGCATCGCCGACATCCAGACCCGCCTGGCGGATATCGACGCCTGGGGCGCGCCCGCGCGCGCGGCGGCGATCCTCAAGGGGCTGGGCTTCACCGACGCCGAACAGGCGATGCCGTGCAGGGCCTTTTCGGGCGGCTGGCGGATGCGGGTGGCGCTGGCGGCGGTGCTGTTCTCGGCCCCCGACCTGCTGCTCCTCGACGAGCCGACCAACTATCTCGACCTCGAGGGGGCGCTGTGGCTGGAAAGCTACCTGGCGCGCTATCCGCATACCGCCATCGTCATCAGCCACGACCGCGACCTGCTCAACCGCGCGGTAGGCGCGATCCTGCACCTCGAGGACCGCAAGCTCACGCTCTACCAGGGCGGCTATGACCGCTTTGCCGAAACCCGCGCCGCCCGGCTGGCCACGGCCCAGTCCGAGGCCAGGAAACAGGAGGCCCGCCGCGCCCATCTGCAATCCTATGTCGACCGCTTCCGCTACAAGGCCGACAAGGCCAAACAGGCGCAGGCGAGGCTGAAGGCGCTGGCGCGGATGCAGCCCGTCACCCGCCCGCAGGAGGCCGCGCTGCGCGCGTTCGCCTTCCCCGAGCCCGAGGAACTCCCGCCGCCCATTCTGCGCCTCGAGGGGGCGGCGGCGGGCTATGACGGCAGGGCGGTGCTGGGCCGGCTCGACCTGCGCATCGACCAGGACGACCGCATCGCCCTTCTGGGCCGCAACGGCGAGGGCAAGTCGACGCTCGCCAAGCTCCTGTCGGGGCGGCTCGCGCCGATGGCGGGGCGCATCCACACCGCCGCGCGGCTGCGCGTCGGTTATTTCGCCCAGCACCAGCTTGACGAGCTGCGCGCCGATGAGACCCCGCTCGACCATCTGCGCCGGCTGCGCCCCGACACCCCGCCCGCACGGCTGCGCGCGCAGCTCGGCGGCTTCGGCATCGGGTCCGAGCAGGCCGAGACGCCCGCGGGGCGGCTCTCGGGCGGGCAGCGGGCGCGGCTTTCGCTGATGCTGGCCACCCTCGACGCGCCGCACATGCTGATCCTCGACGAGCCCACCAACCACCTCGACATCGAAAGCCGCGAGGCGCTGGTCGAGGCGCTGACCGCCTATTCCGGCGCGGTGATCCTGATCAGCCACGACATGCACCTGCTGGGGCTCGTGGCCGACCGGCTGTGGCTGGTGCGCGGCGGCCGCGTCGCCCCCTATGACGGCGATCTCGAAAGCTACCGGCAGATGCTGCTGGGCGCGGACGAACCCGCGAAACCGGCGCCGAAACCCGATAAACCCAGGCGCCCCGACCGAACCGCCCTGCCCGCCCTGCGTCAGGAGGTCCGCCGCTGCGAGGAACGGGTGGAAAAGCTCCATGACATGCGCGACCGGATCGCCGCCCGGCTGGCCGATCCGGCGCTCTACGAGGACGCCCGCACCACCGACATGGCGGCCTGGCAGAAGAAACACGCCGAGGTGATGGACGGGCTCGAGCGCGCCGAGGCGCTGTGGATGGCGGCGTTGGAGCGGCTCGAGGCGGCGGGGGGATAGGGCGTGTCGGCTCAATTCACGATACCCGCGTCCCGAGCCTGATCCGGGGCCGTTTTCGTATCGGGGCCCCGGCTCGGTGGCCGGGGCGGGAATGAAACCGCGCCTGCGCGGCGTCCGGCATGGACGCGGCAATGGCTTTGCGCGATAAGACCCCATGGACGCGACCTTTCCGATCGCTGCCTTCGTCACCATGATCGTCATCATCGACCCGCTGGGGATGACGCCGATCTTCGTGGCGCTGACGCAGGGCATGGCCCCGGCCCGGCGCCGGGCGGTGGCGGTGCGCGCCTCGGTCGCGGCGGCGCTGATCCTGGCCGTTTTCGCTGCCTTCGGCGAGGCGGTGCTGGGCTTTGTCGGCATCTCCATGCCCGCCTTCCGCATCGCCGGGGGGATGCTCTTGTTTCTCACCGCGCTCGACATGCTGTTCGAGCGCCGCACCAAGCGGCGCGAAGGCGCCGCCGGACGCGCCGAGGACGACGATGGCGACGACCCTTCGATCTTTCCCATCGCCATTCCGCTGATTGCCGGGCCGGGCTCGATCGCCTCGGTGATCCTGCTCACCGGGCAGCGGCCGGGGCTGGAGGGGCTGGCGCTGGTGCTGGGGGTGACGTTCGCGGTGCTGGCGCTCGTGCTGGCGCTGTTTCTCTCTGCCGGTCTGCTGGAACGGGTGCTGGGGCGCACCGGCATCAACGTGATCACCCGGCTGCTGGGCATGTTGCTGGCGGCGCTGGCGGTGCAGTTCGTGCTCGACGGGCTCAGGGGGTTCGGGCTGGCGGGCTGACCTTTCCCCGCCCGGCGCGCGCGCCTATATGCAAGGCATGAGCGATTTCGATTATGCCCGCCTCTTCTACCTCGTGCTGCTGGGCGGCGCGGTGGTGACGTGGTTTTTCGCGCAGAACCGCAAGTCCCTCGGCCGCGTCACCCAGCAGGCGCTGGTCTGGGGGCTGATCTTTATCGGCGTCATCGCCGCGGTCGGGCTGTGGGGGGATATCCGCCAGACGGTACGCCCAAGCCAGACCGTGCTGGCCGAGGCCGGGCGCATCGAGGTGCCGCGCGCGCCGGACGGGCATTACTATCTCACCGCCGAGGTCAACGGCACGGCGGTCGAATTCGTCATCGACACCGGCGCCAGCCAGATCGTGCTGAGCGAACGCGACGCGCGCCGGGTCGGGATCGACACCGCCGGCCTGGTCTATGTCGGCCGCGCCACCACCGCCAACGGCGAGGTACGCACCGCGCCGGTGCGCCTCGACCGGCTGGCGATCGGACCCTTCGCCGACGAACGCGTGCGCGCGGTCGTGAACGAGGGCGATCTCGACCGCTCGCTTCTGGGCATGGACTATCTGCAGCGCTTTTCGAGCGTCGAGATCGCCGGCAACCGGCTGGTGCTGACGCGCTGAAGACCGGCCCGTTCGCTTGCGGGGATGGCTGCGACAAGGGCGCGCATGCTCTCCCTCGGGCATTCACATTCAAATAATCAGATTTATTTGTCCTGCATCAAGGTCCGTCCTTCCGAACCCCGGTTACACGGGTCGCGACACAGACATGAAAGGGACAACTCCATGCGTCGATTCCTTGCCGCGGCCGCGCTGGCCGTCTTTGCGCTTGCCGCACCGGCCCTGGCCGATGACAGGCCGGCCCTCGTCACCGTCCTGACCAGCGAAGAGCCGCAGACCCAGCTGATGAGCATGGTCCTGACCATGCAGGCGCTCAAGCAGGGTGCGGCGACCTATACCCTGCTCTGCGGCCCCGGCGGCGACCTGGCGCTGAAAGAGCCGCCCGAGGCCGCCACCGCCCCGCAACAGCCGCAGGGCATGAGCCCGCAGAAACTGATGCGGATGATCATGGCCGAGGGCGGCACGGTCGAGGTCTGCGCGCTCTACCTGCCCAACAAGGGGGTGGGCGCCGAGGCGCTCATCGACGGTATCGGCATGGCCAGGCCGCCGGCGATGGCGGCGCGTCTGCTGGCCGACGACACCCGCCTGCTGTCGTTCTGATCGGGGAGAGCGCACATGAACCGCCGTCTTGCCGCCGTCCTGCTGGCCGCCGCGCTGGCCGCGCCGTCGCTGCCCGCACTTGCCGCGCCCGAGCCCGAAGACCCCGCCAGGCAGACCGAATGGGGGCTCTACCTGACCTCGCAGGAAGCCCATGACATGAAACGCGACCTCGGCGACAAGGTGCTTTTCGTCGATGTCCGCGAACCCGTCGAGATCATGTTCACGGGCTTTACCGACATGGTCGACGTGAACGTGCCCTACATGCTGGTCAACCCGGCGAAGTGGAACCCGAAAAAGCCCGTCCTCGCAATGGAGAGAAACCCCGGCTTTGCCGACGGCGTGATGGCCGCGCTTGCGGCGCGCGGACTCGATACCTCGGCGCCGGTGATCCTCATGTGCCGCTCGGGCGGCACCCGCGGCGCACCCTCGGCCAACGCGCTGGCGGGGCTGGGGCTCGAAAAGGTCTATGTCGTCGTCGACGGCTTCGAGGGCGGCACCGTCAAGGATCACCCCAACGGGCCCTGGCGGCTGAAGGACGGCTGGAAGAACGCCGGCCTGCCGTGGAGCTATTCGCTCGACCCCGACAAGGTTTACACCCGGCCCGAATAGGCCCGGTGTGTCCCGGCCCGCACCGCTTCTCCCTCGAGGTGCGGGCCGGTTTTTCGGTCACCTTCAGGTCTTTCCGACCCGCCCCGGCCCCCGCGCCGGGGGCTCGGGCTTGGGTCGCGAGGCCCCGGATCAGGCCCGGGGCGGGCGGGGAATTCCCGGTCGGTCGCGTCTTCGGGCAAAGACCATGCCCGCGCGGTCCATGATGCCGGCGTCATCCCCCCGCCTGCGTTTCGGCCTTCATCTCCCACCGCCCGTTCTCCTCGGACCAGTACTGCGCCGCGCAACCGGCCTGGGTCAGCGCCGCCCACTGCGCCCGCGCGCGGGTCAGCGCGGCGTCGTCATGACCGTCGAAGAGCACGCAGACCCGTTCCAGCCGGCGTACCTCCTCGGCCGCCACCTCGGCGCCGTCGACCGTCATCAGGCAGTGCGGGTCGTTGACGGCCTCCGCCTCGGTTGTCAGCAGCACCGGCTGGCGCGCGGCGTGGGGCGCAGTGGCCAG
>CAZNMK010000198.1:0-5670 GCA_964574045.1 uncultured Roseovarius sp.
GACGTCGCCCACCACGCGCGGATGGTCGCTGTCATAGCCCCGGTGGGTGGCCAGATCGAACGCCACCGACACCCCCTGCTGCCCGGCGGCGAGGTTGCGCCGGTAGAAGGCGTTCGATTCCTCGGCCGTCGAGAACCCCGCATATTGCCGGATCGTCCACGGCCGGCCGGCATACATCGTTGCCTTGACGCCGCGGGTGAAAGGCGCCTCGCCGGGGATCGTGCCCAGGTGGTCCAGCCCGGCGGTGTCCGCCTCGGTATAAAGCGGGCGCACATCGATCCCTTCCAGCGTCTTCCAGGTCAGGTCATCGAGCGGGCGGCCCCGCAGCTCGGCCTCTGCCAGTTCACGCCATTTGTCGGTTTTCGGTGCCATTGACTTGTCCTTCCGTCATCACATGCGCCGCGCCGCGAGCGTGGATTTTTTCGCCCCTTCGCGCCATTGCGCCTTCGCATCGCGTGCCCCGCGGCCTATATCTTGCCGCAACGGAGCACCCATGAACAAAATTCTCGCCCTATTCATCGTGACGATCCTGGCCGCGGTCGGCCCGGCCCCGGCCGCGCGGGCCGAAAACGGCGTCGCGGCCGACGACATCATCCTGCCCGGCGACAGCGTCGCGCTGGAGGATTTCATCTGGCTCAAGCGGCCGCTCGTCGTCTTTGCCGACAACCCAGCCGATCCGCGCTATGTCCAGCAGATGCAGTACATCACCGACCGGCTCGATGCGCTGGACAGCCGCGACGTGGTGGTGCTGACCGATACCGACCCGCGCGCCGGCAGCGCCCTGCGGCGCAAGCTGCATCCGCGCGGTTTCATGCTGACCCTGATCGGCAAGGACGGCTCGGTCTACCTGCGCAAGCCCGTCCCCTGGTCGGTGCGCGAAATCAGCCGCGTCATCGACAAGATGCCGCTCAGGCAGCAGGAAATCCGCGACCGGCGCGGCGGCGGCTGAACACGCGCCCATCACCCCGCCCCCATCAGCGCGACAAGGCGCTCCGCCGCGCGGTCGATCACCATCACGGTGCCGCTCTGGCGGTCGTAGGCCAGCATCGCAGCGGGCGCGGTCAGCCCGGCATGGACCGCCGCGCGCGCCCCCGCATCATCGAGGCAATCGCGCGCCTCCAGCGCCGCGCGGCGCATGGTCTGGCCGGTGGCACGGGCGGTGTTGGCGATCTCGACCAGCGCGGCATCGGGCGGCTGGCCGGGATCATCCAGCAGCGCGCGCCCGCGCCGGTCCAGCAAGCGCAGCATCTCTCCAACCGAGTCCGTCATCGGCATCGCCGCGGCGACGCCGTCGCCGCGCAGATGAAAGACGCCCGCGGCACAGTCGCCGCGCGCCGCAAAGGCCACCGTCTCGCCCAGCGAAAACCACTGGTCCAGCCGCGCCCGCATCGCTGCCTCGTCGTCGCGCGCGCAGGCGGTGAGGACGATCATCACGCCAACCAGAACCAGGAGTTGAAAGGTCACGCCCTCCCTTTGATGCGCAACAAAGCCGTCATCGCCCGCCCGGCGGCACCGCCGGGCAGCGCCTGCCTGCCCCCCGGCAGGCGCTTTCGACATTGCAACATGTTTCAGCGTCTTGCGTTTTTCCGATGGCACGTCATGCGGCATCGGTCCGCCAAGGCGCCAGCCCAGGCAGGCACTGCCCTTCTTTCGGGGCCCAAACGGAATGCCCCGGCTGAATGTATGAAGGGGAAGACGGCTCATTCGAAGTAACTTTCCTCCACCACAGCCACCTTGAACATCTCAGTCACCCGACAGCCCACCTCGTGGGCCACCATCAGCCGGGCCAGTTGCGGGCCGTCGATCAGCACGATCCGCGCACCCAGCTTTTCGGCGGTGGCCCGCGCGCTTGGGCTAAAAGAAGAAGTCGTGACGAAAATGCCTTTCGTCACATCCTTTAATCCCAGAGCGCCGTAAAAGTCCCTGATCGGACCGGAGCCGATGGTGTTCTCAACCCCATACCGTTTGGCTTGCACATAGACCTGATCCACCCCGAGCGGATCGAGATTGATGACACCATCGACGCCGTCATCTCCAGTGCCGCCCAGGACGGTCCCGGATGCCTGACCATAGCCATAACCCATTTTGATCAGCAGGGTTACGATCACTTCCTCGAAGAAGCTCGGCTGGCTCTCCCTCAACCGCGCCAGCAAATCCGCCGCCAGTGCATTTGTGATCTGATCGTGAGCGGCACGCATAGTCTCGTCCGGCGTTGTCGCATCGGCAATATCAGCTGCCGCGTCTACAGTGTCGGTGACATTCGCTCTGGACCTGAACTCAAGGAACTGATCGTATCGTTCCAAGAATTGGATATTGATACGGTCAGGGTTCTCTGCCAAGACGCGCCTGCCCTCTTCGGTTATCTCGAAATAGCCACGCTTTGTGGGCCGGATAAGTCCGGCCTGCTTGAGATAGCTACGGGCCCAGTGGACACGGTTGGCGAAGCGCGTCTGTTTCCCGCTCGGCAACAGTTCTGCCCTTTCAGCTTCGGTCAGGCGGAACGCGTGCTCCAGTTGGGTGACCGCGTCTGAGATTTTCACCTCGCCCGACGAAGCCAACTCCAGCACCGGCTTCATTAGCGATTGGAAGTCGGGAATCATCGCCTCACTCGAACTCCATGATCACGTCGTCCACCGCCAGGCTGTCGCCGGGGCCGGCGTTGATCCTGGCCACCACCGCGCGGCGTTCGGCGCGCAGGATGTTCTCCATCTTCATGGCCTCCACGGTGCACAGCGCCTGGCCCTCCTGCACCTCCTGGCCTACCTCGACGGCGACGCTGACGATCAGCCCCGGCATCGGGCAGAGCAGCATCTTCGAGGTGTCGGGCGGCGCCTTTTCGGGCATCAGCGCCGCCAGTTCGGCCTGTCGCGGCGTGCGCACATGCACCTTCAGATCGGCACCGCGCGAGCGGATGCGAAAGCCGCCTGGGATCTTGCCCGCCTTCAGCACCAGCGGGCTGCCCTCGACCTGCAGCACCGCCAGCCGGTCGCCGGGCGTCCAGGGGCTGGTCACCCGCATCCTGCCGCCATCGTCGAACTGCACCGTCGCGCCGTCGCGGTCGGCCGCTATGCGCACCGCGTGGTTCTGGCCCTGCAGGCTGACCATCCAATCCTCGCCGACATGGCGTTCGTGGTTGTCCATGCGCCCCGAAACCCGGGTGCGCCGGATTTCCGCCACCCGGTGCATCGCCGCGCAGCTGGCCGCGATCCGCCGCAGCGCATGGTCGTCCAGTTCCACGCCGTCGAACCCCTCGGGGTACTCCTCGGCGATGAAGGCGGTGGTGATCTGACCCGAAACGAAACGCGGATGATCCATCACCGCGCTCAGGAACGGCAGGTTGTGGCCGATCCCCTCGATCTCGAAACTGTCGAGCGCGATGCGCATCGCCTCGATCGCCTGGGCGCGGTCGGGCGCCCAGGTGCACAGCTTGGCGATCATCGGGTCGTAATACATGCTGATCTCGCCGCCCTCATAGACCCCGGTGTCGTTCCTGACCGCGGTCTCGCCGGGCTCGGCGTCGTCCTGCCACTTGCCCGACGACAGCAGCGGACCAGCCGCCACCTCGGCCGGCGGGCGATAGCGCGAAAGCCGCCCGATCGAGGGCAGGAAGTTGCGATAGGGGTCTTCGGCGTAGAGCCGGCTCTCGATCGCCCAGCCGGTCAGCCTGACGTCCTTTTGCGCGATCTTCAGCTTTTCGCCGGCCGCCACGCGGATCATCTGCTCGACCAGGTCCACCCCGGTGATCAGCTCGGTCACCGGATGCTCGACCTGCAGCCGCGTGTTCATCTCGAGGAAATAGAAGTTCTTGTCGCCGTCGACGATGAACTCGACCGTGCCGGCGCTGGCATAGTCCACCGCGTGCGCCAGCGCCACCGCCTGTTCGCCCATCGCCTTGCGCGTCGCCGCGTCCAGAAACGGGCTCGGCGCCTCCTCGATGACCTTCTGGTTGCGCCGCTGGATCGAGCATTCGCGTTCGCCCAGGTAGACGCCATTGCCGTGACTGTCGCACAGAACCTGGATCTCGATGTGCCGCGGCTGGGTCACAAACTTCTCGATGAAGATGCGGTCGTCGCCGAAACTGCTGGCCGCCTCGTTTCTTGAGCTCTGGAACCCCTCGCGCGCCTCCTCGTCGTTCCAGGCGATGCGCATCCCCTTGCCGCCGCCGCCGGCGCTGGCCTTGATCATCACCGGATAGCCGACCTCGCGGCTGATCCTAACCGCCTCGTCGGCATCTTCGATCAGCCCCATGTAGCCCGGCACGGTGCTGACGCCGGCCTCCTGCGCGATCTTTTTCGAGGTGATCTTGTCGCCCATCGCCTCGATCGCCCCCTTGGGCGGGCCGATGAAGGCCACGCCGGCGGCCTCGAGCGCGTCGGCGAATTTGGGGTTTTCCGACAGGAACCCGTAGCCCGGATGCACCGCCTCGGCGCCGGTCTCGCGGATCGCGGCCATCACCTTGTCGATGACGATATAGCTCTCGCTCGCCGGGGGCGGGCCGATATGCACCGCCTCGTCGGCCATCTGCACATGCAGCGCGTTCTTGTCCGCCTCCGAATGCACCGCCACCGTGGCAATGCCCATCTTGCGCGCGGTCTTGATCACGCGGCAGGCGATCTCGCCGCGGTTGGCGATCAGGATTTTCTTGAACATCGGCTGGTCCTCTCGGTGAAATCCGCTCCGCGCGCCGCCATCTGGGCCGGGGCGCCGTGTCTGTCGGAATGTCTGTCGGAAAACGAAAAAAGGGGCGGCCTGCGCATCTCGGCGCAGCGCCGCCCATGAGGGGAAGGGTAACGGTAGGGGCATCTCGCCCCGGCCCTTTGGGGGAGGGCCACCACTACGGCCTCCACGCTGCACGCCATGCGACGCGCCGCCAAGCGCCGGCGCGGCACGCACCTGTCATCGGCTGCATTCCGCGCAATTCCGCGCGGCTTAGGCAAAGACCTGCCCATCGGCGCCGGCCGGGATGCCGCGCGCGTCATTCCGGCGCCTCATCGTCAAAGGCGTCGGGAAAGGCCGCACGCGCCGCACCGACGTCCAGCACCAGCATCGCGCCGTAGTCGGCGGGATCAAAGGCATCGTCGGCGGGTTTGACCTCGCGCCCGAAGAGCCAGCTCAGCCGCCCGGCATCGAGGTTGCCGCGCTCGAACGGCTCGGCACCGAAATGCTCCCACAGGGCACGGACAAAGGCGGCGTCGGCGCGCCGGTCGGCGGGCCTGCGGTCGGCGAAACGCTCGCGCCGGACGATCGGCGTTACCCTTCTGGGGTTGGCGCGGCGGATGGTGAACTGGAAATCGGTGCCGGGCAGACGCCCGGGAAAGCCGCGATGCTTCAGCATGGTGCGCGCCCTCCGGCAGGCGGGCGCCGCGCGGCGGTGGGGGCGGGCCCTGGGGCCCGCCCCGCGAAACCCCTTGCGGGATTACTTGTACTTGCCGGTGTAGACGGGCTCGACCGAAATCGGCTCGGGCTCGACCACGACAAATTCCTCCTGCTGCTGTTGCTGGCCGCAGGCCGCGACCATGGCCACAAGGCCAAGCGCAAGGATGCTCGTGACGGTTTTCGACATTGATGTCTCCTGTATGTGTACACATTGCGGCGATGCGCAGGCTGCCCCACCTGCTCTGCACCCGCCTTTGCGGTCACTCGAGTGCAACCACCCCCTAGGATAGGCGA
>CAZNMK010000199.1:0-3720 GCA_964574045.1 uncultured Roseovarius sp.
GCGATATCGCCGACCGCGTGAAGAAGATCGTTGTGGAGCACCTGGGCGTGGAAGAGGACAAGGTGACCGAGAACGCCTCTTTCATCGACGATCTGGGCGCCGACAGCCTCGACACGGTCGAACTGGTCATGGCCTTCGAGGAAGAGTTCGGCATCGAGATCCCCGATGACGCCGCCGAGACCATCCAGACCTTCGGCGATGCCGTGAAGTTCATCAAGGAAGCGTCGTAACCGCGCCGCGATCCGAAGAACGGTCGTCACGCCCCCGCCAGAGATGGCGGGGGTTTTTCGTTGCGGATTTCCGCCGCCGAGGCCGCGAACGGACCCGAAACCGCCGATTTGGTGTTATACTGCCGCGCGGTGCGCCGCCATCGTCCCGCGCGGGTCCGCCATGCACGGCGTCGCCGAATCAAGGGGTCTTTCACATGATCATCTATCCTACCCTGGAACTGCATTCCGGTACGGTTGTCTCGCTTGCGCGTGGGCGGCTGGAAGAACCGGTGATCTGGCATGTCGATCCGGTCGAGACCGCGCGCGGCTATGCCGCCGCCGGGGCCGAGTGGCTGCATGTGACCGATATCGACGCGCTGGCCGGAAAGGGCGGCAATGCCGGGCTGATCGAACAGATCATCCGCGCCTCGGGCATCCCGGTGCAGCTGGGCGGCGGCTTTCGTTCGCGCGAGATGGTCGAGCGCTGGATCGACAAGGGCGCCGGCCGGATCGTCGTCGGCACCCTGGCCGCGCACGAGCCCGACCTGGTGCGCGAACTGGCCAAACGGCACCCCGATCAGATCGTGTTGGCGGTCGATGTCTTCGAGGGGTCGGTCATGACCGAGGGCTGGCGCACCAAGAGCGCGTTCGACCCCGAGACCTATATCGCCGCCTTCGACGGTGCGCCGCTGGCGGGGATCATCGTGACCGATATCGACGCCGACATCGCCGATGTGGATGCCAGCCTGGCGGTGATCAGCGGCCTGGCCGCCGCCACCCGGCATCCGGTCATCGCGCGCGGCACGGTGCGCAACGTCGACGACGTGGCGCGGCTGAAATACGTTCAGAACATCGCCGGTACGCTGATCGGGCGGGCGCTGTTATCGAAGGACGTCAGGCTGGAGGAGGCGCTGGCGGTGGCGGCGAGCGATTCCGAGCCGGTGGCGGATTTCCTCTGATCCCGGGCGGCGGCGGTATTCGGGCGGCGCCGGCGAAAGGCGCGGGGTCGCGCACGGGCTTGCCCCTCGGGGCCAAGGCGCGCTAAGAGCAGCCGATAGGGTCAGGAGAGGGCTGCAGCATGCGTCGTGTCGTTGTCACGGGTCTGGGTTTGGTGACGCCGCTCGCCGACGGGGTCGAGGAAACCTGGCGCCGGCTGCTCGACGGACAGTCGGGGGCGGGTCCGATCACCCGGTTCGACGCCAGCCGGGTGGTCACGAAATACGCCTGCGAGGTGCCTTTCGGCGACGGCAGCGACGGCAGTTTCAACCCTGACGCCTATATGGAGCCCAAGGAGAGGCGCAAGGTCGGGGATTTCATCCTTTACGGGATCGCCGCCGCCGACCAGGCCGTGCGCGACGCCGGCTGGACGCCCGAGGACGAGGAAAGCCGCCTGCGCACCGGGGTGATGATCGGGTCGGGCATCGGCGGGCTGGGTTCGATCGAGGAAACCACGCTCCTGATGCACGAACGCGGGCCGCGGCGGGTGTCGCCGTTTTTCATTCCCGGCGCGCTGATCAACCTGGTCAGCGGGCAGGTCAGCATCCGCTACGGCTTCAAAGGACCCAACCATTCGGTGGTGACGGCCTGTTCCACCGGCGCGCACGCCATCGGCGATGCCGCGCGGCTCATACAGCACGGCGATGCCGAGGTGATGGTGGCCGGCGGCGCCGAGGCGGCGATCTGCGAGATCGGGATCGCCGGGTTCAATGCCTGCAAGGCGCTGAGTACCAAGCGCGCGGACGACCCGCAGGCCGCGAGCCGGCCCTATGACGTCGACCGGGACGGGTTCGTCATGGGCGAGGGCGCCGGCGTGGTGGTGCTGGAGGAGCTGGAGCACGCCCGCGCGCGCGGTGCGAAAATCTATGCCGAGGTACTGGGCTACGGGCTGTCGGGCGACGCCTATCACATCACCGCGCCCAGCGAGGACGGCGATGGCGGGCTCAGGGCCATGCAGGCGGCGCTGCGCAATGCCGGGCTGGAACCCGGAGAGGTGGATTACATCAACGCGCACGGCACCTCGACCATGGCCGACACCATCGAGCTGAAGGCGGTCGAGCGGCTCTTGGGCAATGCGGCGGCCAGGGCGACGATGAGTTCGACCAAGTCCTCGACCGGGCATCTGCTGGGGGCGGCGGGCGCGATCGAGGCGATCTTTTCGATCCTGGCGATCCGCGACCAGGTGGCGCCGCCGACGATCAACCTGGACAACCCTGCCGTGGAGACGCCGCTCGACCTGGCGCCCAACGCCCGGCGCGAGCGCAATATCGCGGTGGCGATGTCCAACAGCTTCGGCTTTGGCGGCACCAATGCCTCGCTCTGCCTGAGGGCGCCGCGCTGATGTGGCGGCATATCGCCTCGAACTTTCTGACGTTCCTGGTGGTTGTGGTGTTCCTGCTGGGCGGGCTGATCCTGTGGGGGCAGAACCGGTATGCCGCCGAGGGGCCGCTCGAGGCGTCGATCTGCCTGCGGGTCGAGCGCGGCAGCACCATGCGTGCGGTTTCGCGCGAGCTGGAAGAGCGGGGCGCCATCGGCAGCGGCGTCCTGTTCCGCATCGGCGCCGGTTACAGCGGCAAGGAGGATATGCTGAAGGCCGGCAGCTGGCTGATCCCCGAGGGCGCCAGCATGGCCGAGGTGGTCGACATCGTCACCCGCGGCGGCGCCAGCACCTGCGGTACCGAGGTGGTCTATCGCATCGGCGTCAACCAGGTGCGGGTCGATGTGCGCGAACTGGATCCCGAAACCGAAGGCTATGTCGAGGTCGCGGCCTTCGACCTGCTGGAGGCGCAGACGCCGCCGGCGGCCTATGAGGGCGTGATCGGGCAGGCCGATACCCGTTATCGCGTCAACGTCGCCGAAGGGGTGACGAGCTGGCGGGTGACGACGGCGCTCGGGGCCATCGGCGTGCTGTCGGGCGAGGTCGAGGGCATCCCGCCCGAGGGCAGCCTGGCGCCTTTCGATTACGAGGTCGAGAAGGGCGACGACCGCGCCGCGCTGCTGGAACGGATGACCGAGGTGCAGAAGGTCCGCCTTGCCGCCGCCTGGGAGGCGCGCGACCCCGATCTGCCGCTGGAGACCCCGGCAGAGGTGCTCATCCTGGCCTCGCTGGTGGAGAAGGAGACCGGCGTGCCCGACGAACGCGGACGGGTCGCGAGCGTGTTCGTCAACCGGCTGAAGAGGGGCATGCGGCTGCAGACCGACCCGACGGTGATCTATGGCATCACCGGCGGTCAGGGGGTGCTGGGCCGTGGCCTGCGGCAGAGCGAGCTTCGCCGCGCAACCCCTTACAATACGTATGTGATCGAAGGTCTGCCGCCGACGCCGATCGCCAATCCGGGCGAGGCGAGCCTGATGGCGGCGGTGAACCCGGACGAGACCGATTACCTGTTCTTCGTCGCGGACGGCAGCGGCGGGCACGCCTTTGCCGAAACGCTCGAGGAGCACAACGCCAACGTCGCCCGCTGGCGCCAGATCGAGAGCGAACGCGGCAGCGAATGAACCTGTCCGCGCGACG
>CAZNMK010000199.1:3730-5617 GCA_964574045.1 uncultured Roseovarius sp.
GCGATCAACCTCCTGTTCAAGGCGGCCAAGTGACCGCGCGACGGGCCGCGGCCGTGACCGCAAGCTATCGGCGGCGGCCTGCCGGGTGGCTGCGGACGATCCCTGCATTTTCGTTCCCATAGCTGCCCGGCCTGTGGGCAGGTTTTGGCCGATTGTATTGGATACAGAAAAACAACCTATGGATCGGTTGTTTCTTAATATACACTTAAAGGTAATATATAGGGAATTCGTTCGGGAGAAGGATGGGAAGCCATGCTGCGTCACGAATTTTATCCAAATTTCATCGTTCAGCGGGAAAATATTCTGTCCGTCCTTGACTGCGAGTCTCTCGCGGTTTCGGCCAGCGAGGTGGGCGGGCCCGACGATTTGCTCAGGGCGCTGCAATCGGTCGATCCCGGCTTGCAATCGCTGAGACAGGCGCGGGCGGGCGATGCGGAGTTCTTCCGCCCCGACAAGACCGGGTTCGATCCCGAGCAGACCCTGTCGCAGGCGCGGATGACCACATTCGCGCCTTTTGTTCTCGGGCAGAAGAGCTATCTCAACCGCCTGACGATCAACATCGCCAATTCGTGCAATCTGTGGTGCTCGTACTGCTACGCGGATCACGGTCAGTACCATGACCGCAAGCATCTGATGAAGCCCGAGCGCGGGGTACGCATCTTTCGCGGCATCGCCGCGCTATACGATCGGGTCGGAAACATCCACTTCTTCGGGGGCGAACCCCTGCTGAACCCCAAATGCATCGATGCGGTCTGTGCCGAGGCGCGGGCGGTCTTTCCGGACATCCAGTTTACCGCAACCACGAACGGCACCCTGTCGACCGATGAAATCCTGGATGTGCTGGGCCGGTGGGGTGTGGAACTGACGATCAGCGTGGACGGTCCCGCCCCGGTGCATGATGCCAAGCGGCCCAAGGTTTCGGGCGGGGGAAGTCACGCCGATATCTGCCGGTCGGTCGAGAAATTCGACGCCCGCGGCATATCCTGGAGCATCGAGTGCACCTACAACAAGAGCCATGTCGAGGCCGGGCTTTCGGTGGCGCAGCTCGTCAGCTATTTCCATGACGAGTTCGGCGAACACACGCCCCATATCGCGTGGTCCTTCGTGCCGCTGAAGGACCTGGTCGCGAACGAGAGCTATCTTAGAAACGGCGTGTTCCGCAACGATCTGGAGGCGCAGGAGCGCGATTTCGTGTCGGTCGAGACCCTGACCGACACCTTCCGCGAGGCGGCCCGGCTGTCGGTCGACAACGCCATGACAGGGCGGGGCGGCGGCTTGTCCTTTGTGCACGGGGTGTTGTCCGCACTTCATGACAGGCGCAGGTCCGACAGCTATTGCCCGGCCTTTACGAGCCAGATTTCGGTCGGCTCCAACGGCGATGTCTATCCCTGTTTCATGTTCTTCGGCGACCCGCGTCTGTGCATCGGCAATGTCGAACGCGCGAATTTCGATGTCGGGGCGGCGCAGGGCCTGTGGCTGACATATATGCGGGAGTTCATGGATTCCGCCACCGGCACACATCGCTGGTTCCGGCATCTCGGATCGGGCTGTGTGGCGGGAGATTATATCTCGACCGGGACATTCTCGCGCCGCATTTACGAAAGCATTCACGAGGCGATCATCGAGGAAGTCCTGCTGGGTGTCGCCAAGGCGCATATCGGCAATCAAGCCGAGGGCAGGCAGGTCGTACACTAGGCCGCGGGCAGTACAATTCGGAGCTCGAACGGAGGAAAGATCATGCCACATGAAAAAATCGCAAGGGCAATTGTCCGCGAGGTGCCGGTGATGGCCATCGGGGAATTGTTGCAGGGGATGGCGGATCCGACCACGCCGCTGGCGGCCGGCAACGGTTGCGGCAATGGCTGTGGCGGAAACTGCCGGGCGCCG
>CAZNMK010000200.1:0-2801 GCA_964574045.1 uncultured Roseovarius sp.
TATCTGGGCGAAAGCGCGTGAGACAAGGAGAGCCGAGATGAACGTCAAACCCGACTTCTCGAAGGGTCACAACTACGCCGAAACGGCGCCGGCCTTCCTGTCGGTGTGGGAAATGCAGTCCTATTACGGCGAAAGCTACATCGTCCAGAACATCAGCTTCAACGTGCACGAGGGCGAGATCCTGGCGCTGCTGGGCCGCAACGGCGCCGGCAAGACCACGACGCTGCGCTCGATCGCGCGGATGGACAACCCCCAGGTCCTGCACGGCGAGATCTGGCTCGATCACCAGCCGCTGCACAAGATGTCGAGCCACCAGGCAGCCCAGGCCGGGATCGGCCTGGTGCCCGAGGACCGGCGCATCATTCCCGGCCTGACGGTCGAGGAAAACCTGGAACTGGCCCAGATCGCGCCGCCCGCGGGCTGGTCGCTCGACCGCCTCTACGAGCTTTTCCCGCGCCTGGGCGAACGGCGCAAGCAGGAAGGCGTGACGCTGTCGGGCGGCGAGCAGCAGATGCTGGCGGTGGCGCGGGCATTGGCGCGCGACATCAAGGTGCTGCTGCTGGACGAGCCCTATGAGGGGCTGGCGCCGGTGATCGTCGACGAGATCGAAAAAACCCTGCGGGTGATCAAGGAACAGGGGATGACCACGGTCATCGTCGAACAGAACGCCGTGCGCGCCTTGGAACTCGCCGACCGCGCTGTTATTCTCGACACCGGCGGCATCGTCTTCGACGGCACCGCGGAGGAGGTTCTCGAAAACGACGAGCTGCGCGCCGAATACCTGGCCATCTGAAGCCAATCGGCCCGGCCCTGCCTGCTTTTCCCGCCGGCGGGGCGGGGCGTTCACATTTGACCGAACTGAGACAAAGCAAGGGTCCGACATGACCGAACACAAGACCTATCCCCCCAGCCCCGAATTCGCCGCCAACGCCCATGTTGACGCCGCCAAGTACGAGGAGATGTACGCCGCTTCGGTGAACCAGCCCGAAACCTTCTGGACCGATCAGGCCAGGCGGCTCGACTGGATCAGGCCGTTCACCAGGGTCAACGAGGCGAGCTTCGATCTGGGCCGCGTCTCGATCAAGTGGTTCGAGGACGGCCAGCTCAACGTTTCGGCCAACTGCATCGACCGGCATCTGAAGACCCGCGGCGACCAGACCGCGATCCTGTGGGAGCCCGACGACCCAGAGGCCGAGGCCAAGCATATCACCTATGCCGAGCTGTCGCGGCAGGTAAACAAGATGGCCAATGTCTACAAGGAACTCGGCATCGGCAAGGGCGACCGCGTGGTGCTCTACATGCCGATGATCCCCGAGGCCGCCTATGCGATGCTGGCCTGCGCCCGCGTCGGCGCCATCCATTCGGTCGTCTTCGCCGGCTTCTCGCCCGAGGCGCTGGCGGCGCGCATCAAGGGCTGCGAGGCCAAGCTCGTCGTCACCGCCGACGAGGCCCCGCGCGGCGGGCGCGCGACCCGGCTCAAGGCCAATGTCGACAAGGCGCTGTCGATCGCCGGCGACGTCAAGACGCTGGTGGTGGCGCGCACCGGCGCCGACGTGCCGATGCAGGACGGCCGCGATCACGCCTTCGGCCCGCTGATGGACAAGGCATCCGAGACCTGCGAGCCCGAGGTGATGGATGCCGAAGACCCGCTCTTCATCCTCTATACCTCCGGCTCCACCGGCGCGCCCAAGGGCGTCGTGCACACCACCGGCGGTTATCTGCTCTGGGCGGCGATGACGCACGAGATCGTCTTCGACTACCATGACGGCGACATCTACTGGTGCACGGCCGATGTCGGCTGGGTCACCGGGCACAGCTATATCGTCTACGGGCCGCTCGCCAACGGCGCCACGACGCTGATGTTCGAGGGCGTGCCGACCTGGCCCGACGCCAGCCGCTTCTGGCAGGTGTGCGAAAAGCACAAGGTCAACCAGTTCTACACCGCGCCCACCGCGATCCGCGCCCTGATGGGCCAGGGCACCGGGTATGTCGAGAAATGCGACCTCTCGAGTCTCAAGCTTCTGGGCACGGTCGGCGAGCCGATCAACCCCGAGGCGTGGGAATGGTATCACGACACCGTCGGCAAGGGGAAAATCCCGATCGTCGACACCTGGTGGCAGACCGAGACCGGCGGCCACATGATCAACCCCCTGCCCGGCGCCCACACGCTGAAGCCCGGCGCCGCGATGAAGCCCTTCTTCGGGGTCCAGCCGGCGGTGCTCGACGCGCAATCGGGCGAGGAACTGACCGCGAGCCCGGCCGAGGGCGTGCTGTGCATCAAGGCCAGCTGGCCGGGGCAGATGCGCACCGTCTGGGGCGATCACGCGCGGTTCGAAAAGACCTATTTCGCCGATTACAAGGGCTACTATTTCTCGGGCGACGGATGCCGGCGCGACAAGGACGGCGATCTGTGGATCACCGGCCGGGTCGATGACGTGATCAACGTCTCGGGCCACCGCATGGGCACGGCCGAGGTCGAATCGGCGCTGGTCGCCCACCCCAAGGTGTCCGAGGCCGCGGTGGTGGGCTATCCCCACAATATCAAGGGTCAGGGCATCTATTGCTACGTCACCCTGATGGCCGGGCAGGAGCCGACCGAGGAGTTGCGCAAGGAGCTGCGCGACTGGGTGCGCCAGGAAATCGGCCCCATCGCCAGCCCCGACCTGATCCAGTGGGCGCCGGGGCTGCCCAAGACGCGCTCGGGCAAGATCATGCGCCGCATCCTGCGCAAGATCGCGGAAAACGACTATGGCGCGCTCGGCGACACCTCGACCCTGGCCGATCCGGGCGTGGTCGACGAA
>CAZNMK010000200.1:2811-5585 GCA_964574045.1 uncultured Roseovarius sp.
GACAACCGCATGAACCGCTGACGCCTTCATCGCGACGGGCCCGCGCGGCCCCTCGCAACCTCCCTGGCCGGTGCCCGGTGCACCGGCCTTTTTTCGTGCCGGCCTGATTGCGACATGCTGTCGCGAACGGGCGAGAATGCCGGACGGGATGCGGCACTATCGCCGCGATGACCTCCCTTGCGCCACAGATCGGTCGCGCACCGCCGCGCACGCTGCATGGCATCGGCTGTGTCATCGCCGGCATGGCCTTTTTCGCCGGCCAGGACGCGATGATGAAATCGCTTCTCGGCACCTATCCGATCTGGGTGCTGATGTTCGTGCGGTCCTGCGTCGCGGTCGCGGTTCTGGTGCCGCTTATCGTGCTGCTCGGCGGGTCCCACCGTCTGACGACACCGAGCTGGCGTCTGCATCTGGTGCGCTCGTTCTTCTTCACCGGCGCCTTTTCGATGTTTTTCACGGCGTTGCCGCTCATGGGGCTGGCCGAGGCCAGCACGATCTTTTTCTCGGCGCCGCTGATCATCGCCCTGATGGCGGCGCTTTTCATGCGCGAGGCGCTGGGTCCGCACCGGATCGGGGCGTTGATCGTGGGATTCGCGGGCGTGGTGGTCGCGATGAACCCGGGCGGCGACGGCTTTTCCTGGGTGGCTCTGCTGCCACTTGCCTGCGCGGGGTTCTACGCCATATCGCAGATCCTGGCACGCAGGATCGGGGACGGCGAATCCAGCCTGACGGTGGGGCTCTGGACGCTGGCCTTTTCCGGGCCTATGACGCTTGCGACCGGGTGGACGCTGAACCTGTTCGTCGATTTCGGGCCACGCTTCGCGCATCTGCGATGGACCCTGCCCGAAAACACGATGCAGGATTTCTCCTGGCTCCTGGCGCTGGGGCTCCTGGGGATGATCGGCTACACGCTATTGTCGCGTGCCTATCAGGTCGCAGAGGCCAGCGCGGTCGCGTCCTTCGACTATTCCTACCTGGCATTCGCCGCGACGATGGCGTGGTTCATCTGGGACGAGATACCGCCCGCGACCACCCTGACCGGCATGACGCTGATTGCGGCGAGCGGGCTCTATATCGGCTGGCGCGAACTGCTTGCCACCCGCGGCACGGACCAGCCGGCGATGGTGGCCGACGCACTGATCGCGCCGGGCAACCCCTACAGCCCGATCGAGGAGGGCGACAACGATGCCGCCTGACCCGATCCGGCCCGGCCGGCGCCGGCGGCAAGGTTCTGCCGGCCCGGGGCGGGCTTGACTTCGATTAAGGCGGCGATACCCGGCCCGTGATAGACGAAAAGCGGGCGTGCCGGGCTGGAGCCGGCCCGCGACAGTCTGGAGGACAAGATGAAGACACCCGCAATCGCCCTGGCCTGCGCCGCCGCGCTGACGCTGGCCGGATGCCTTTCCCCATATGAAGAGCGCCAGGTCGGCGGCGCGCTGATCGGCGGGGGCTTGGGCTTTCTGACCGCCAAGGCATTCGACGCCGACAGCGACTGGGTGCTGGTCACGACGCTCGCGGGCGCCGCCGCCGGTACGCTGGTGGCCCGCAACACCGCCGACAATACCTGCGCCTACGCCACCGGCGACGGCCGCTATCGCCGCGGCCCCTGCCCGTAAGGCCGGACCCGGAGCTGCCTCAGCCGCGGCCGCGATAGGGCGGCACACCCTGGTCGGGGATCCAGACATCCCCGGGCATCGGTCCCGTCTGCCAGAACACGTCGATGGGAATACCGCCGCGCGGATACCAGTAGCCGCCGATGCGCAGCCATTGCGGCTGCAGGAACTCGGCCAGGCGGCGGGCGATGGCGATCGTGCAATCCTCGTGAAAGGCGCCGTGGTTGCGGAAACTGCCCAGGTAGAGCTTGAGCGATTTGGATTCCACCAGCCACGCGCCGGGAACGTAGTCGATCACCAGATGGGCGAAATCGGGCTGCCCGGTCATCGGGCAGAGCGAGGTGAACTCGGGCGCGGTGAAGCGCACGTTATAGGCCACGTCCGCCTGCGGGTTGGCCACCCTTTCCAGCTCCGCCTCACCGGGGCTTTGCGGCAGACGCGTCGCACCGCCCAGCTGCTTGAGCCCCTCATAGATGTCCTTGTCGCTCATGGCTTTTCTCCTCAGACGCCGCGCCTGTTGCCCCACAGCATGACATGCAGCTGCGGCAGCACCCGCGCGGCAAACCACCGGTCCTGCATCGCGCGGTCGATCAGCCAGCGCATGCGCGCGTCGATCCCCGCCCGGTCGACCGTTGCACTGTCGTCGCCGGGCGGCGGCGGGGTATGGTTGCCGGGCTGCAGGCAGACAGGCAGGCCGGGAAACCGCGCCGCCGCGTCCCGCGCCCACACATAATCGGCCTCGTCGAAGACCACGATCTTGAGCAGGGTTTCCGCCTGCCCGGCCGCATCGACGCAGGCCGAAACAGTGGCCCAGTCGGTTTCCATCCCGCTCGACGGCGGCTTGGGCGACAGCACCAGCATGTCGAGCCCCGAAAACCAGTCGCGCGCGACGCTGCCCTGCGTTTCCAGCGCGAAACCGTATCCCCGCTCCCGCCCGGCCGCGATGAGCGGTCCCAGCGGCTGGATCGCCGGGTTGCCGCCCGAGAGCGTCACCAGCACCGGCGCGCCGCCCGACAGACGTTCGACCTCGGCCAGCACCGCACCCGCGCTCATCGGCGCCCATGTATCGCGATACGCCGCATCGACCGCATGCAGGCTGTCGCACCACGAACAGCGGAAATCGCACCCCCCGGTGCGCACGAACACCGTCGGCCGGCCGAT
>CAZNMK010000201.1:0-5583 GCA_964574045.1 uncultured Roseovarius sp.
CCCGGGCGAACAGAAGCGCGAGCGGGAAACACATCGCGAAATAGAGAAACCCGACCGTAATCCATGTCTCGAAAACGCGGGTCGTGGAGGCGGCGACTTCCACACCGAGAAACGTCAGTTCCTGGATCGAGATCAGCGAGACGATCGAGGAATCCTTGATCAGCGTGATGAACTGACCGGCCAGCGGAGGAAGTATCTTGCGGATCGCCTGCGGCAGGATGACATCCGTCAGTACCCTGAACCGCGACAACCCGATGGCCTGCGCCGCCTCCCACTGGCCGCGGTCGATCGACTGGATGCCCGCGCGCACGATCTCGGTGATGTAGGCCCCTTCGAACATCGCCAGGCAGATCATGCCGGTGATGAAGTTCGAGAACAGGCCGATCGGGCTGAACAGGAACTCGACCGCCGCGGTCGCCCCCGGCGATGCCTCGCGCACGAACGCATCGACCCCAAGCAGCGGCATGATCTGACCGGAGATGAAGAAATAGAACACGAAGATGAAGATCAGCGGCGGGATGTTGCGGATCAGCTCTACATAAAGCCGCGCGATCATGCGCAGGAACAGGTTCGAGCTGGTACGGCACATTCCCATGACGATGCCGATGATCGCGGCGGCGATCATGCTCCAGAATGCCAGCCGCAGCGTCATCATGACCCCCTGCAGCAGGAGGTTCGGAACCAGCGCGCCGGTTTCGTCGCGGCGGACGATGTATTGCAGAACCCGGTCCCATTCCCAATGATAGACGAGCACGCTGTCGAGCCGGTAGGCAACATAGGCGATGGCGGCGGCAAGCAGGGCGAAGATCGCGAAATCCAGCGGCCGGATGCCGCGTTTCTTTCTGATCGGGGGCGGTGGGCGCTCGGTCATGATACGATCCCGCATTCGGTTTGAAGCCCCCCGCACCCCTGCGGAGGGCTTCGTTTCCATGCCTTACTGGTCGGCCGCGACCCGATCGGCCCAGTCCTGGGTCTTGAACCAGTAGTCGTGGGTCTCCTGCAGCCAGCCATTGGATGTGTTGTAGAGTATCCAGTTCGAGAAGAAGTTGAGCGCGTCGGGATCGCCTTTGCGTATGGCGAAAGCCTCATCGAACTGGATGAGGTTCTCGTCGGTCGGCATGAACAGGATGTCGGAATGTTCCAGCATCGTGAAGCGCGGTTTCGGTGCCGATCCGATCGCCGCATGCGCGTTGCCGTTGATGACTTCCTGGAACGCCTGGGCGTCGTCGTCGAAGCGGCGCAGGTCGGCCTTGGGGAACTGTTTTTGCACTATCTCGCAAGAGGTCGCGCCGCGGCGGCAGGTCAGAACGACGTCGGACGCGTTGAACTCGGCCAGGCCGAACCCCTCGGCGAGCTTGGTGTTGGCGACCATCTGTTGGCCCGAATGCGCATAGGGGGCGGTGAAGTTCACCGTCAGGTTGCGCTGCGGGGTGATCGACATGCCGCCGATGATGACGTCGAACTTGCCGGCGATGAGCGCCGGAATGATCCCCGACCACGCCGTCGGCACGAACTCGATGTCGACCTCCATGTCGGCGGCCACCTTCTTGGCGACGTCGACCTCGAAGCCCATCAGATCGCCGTTCTTGTCGCGCATCGCCCACGGCACGAAGGTCGACAGGCCCACCTTGAGCACGCCGCGCTGCTTGATCTGCTCGATCACGCTCGCGGCGCTGATCTCCTGCTGGGCATCGGCCTGCGCCGATGTGACGGCAAGTATCGACAGCGCCGCAGCGCTGATCGCGGTCTTCACTATTCTACCGAGTTTCATGGTTTCCTCCCTTTCGGTACTACAGTGCATTCCCTGGTTGTTTACTCTAGCGGCCCCGCTTCATCCGGTGTTCGAGCCAGGACACGAAGAACGACAGCGACACGGTGAGAACGAGATAGATGGCCGCCACGGTGAACCAGATCTCGAACGCCATGAAGGTCTCCGAGATGATGTTGAGCCCCCGGGTCGTCAGTTCCTCGATGGCGATCACGCTGACGATCGCCGAATGCTTGACCAGCGAGATGATCAGCCCGGTCATCGGCGGCAGGATCAGGGGGATGGCCTGGGGCAGGACCACGAAGCGCAGCCGGTCGAGACGGGTAAGGCCGATCGCGTCCGCCGCCTCGTACTGTCCGCGCGGCACCGATTGCAGGCCGGCGCGGATGACCTCGGTCCCGAAGGAACCCTCGTAGAATGCGAGGCACAGAACGCCCGCCCAGAACCGGTCGATGCCGAGGATCGGCGCGAGAACGAAATAGAACAGGAACAGCTGGACCAGCAAAGGCGTGTTCCGGATCGCCTCGAGGTAGATCGTCGCGATAATTCGTCCCGAGATCGAACCGGAAAGCCGCAGCAGCGCCGTCACCAGGCTGATCGCGAGGGTCAGCAGCATGCTGTAGAGCGTGATCTGCAGGGTCACGCTGAGACCGCGCAGCAGGGGGCCGTAGATGAACTCGCCGTCGACGATCCGGTAAAGATACCGCGGAACGCGATACCATTGCCAGTTGTAGTTCATCGATTGCGCGCCGGCATAGATCAGCCAGCCGAAAAACCCGACGAAGATGATGAACTGCGCGATGTCGATGATCGGCGACTTGCGCGTGAACAGAACCGATTTGCGCGCCGGGCGCAGCCGCCCGGCCTGATCCGGCGTCGACTTGTCAGCGATGTCCAAGTTCACCTCCTCCCCCCGGCGGTCCTGCGGCTCGCGTCGTGCTCTGGCGGCTCATGTCCTTATCCAAACGGGTCGCCCGCGACCCGGTCCAGCCCGACCCAGACGCTTTTGACCTGCGTGTATTCGCCAATCGCCTCGAGGCCGTTTTCCCGACCGAAACCGCTTTGCTTGTAGCCGCCGATGGGCGATACGGCACTCACGAGCCGGTAGGCGTTGATATACACCGTACCGCATCTCAGCCGCTTCGCAATCCGGTGCCCGCGCTGGATATCCCCGGTCCAGACCCCGGCGGCGAGGCCATAGCGGCTGTCATTGGCGGCCCGTACGACCTGGGCTTCGTCGTCAAATCGGGCGATCGCCAGGACCGGGCCGAAGATTTCCTCGCGCCAGATCTCCATGTCCGGGCCGACATCGGCAAAGATCGTCGGTTCGATGAACATGCCGCTTCCGATGTCCTTGGCGGAGCCGGGCGAACCGCCGCAAAGACAGCGCGCACCCGCCTTCTTTGCGCGCTCGATAAAGCCCAGCACCTTGTCGAACTGCGCACGGTTCGCGATCGGTCCGATTTGCGTGCTCTCGCTCATCGGGTCGCCAAAGCGCAATCCGCGCACCGCGCCGACCAGCCGCTCGGTGAAATCGTCGGCTATCGCCGCATGCACAAACAGGCGCGACCCGGCAACGCAGGTCTGGCCGTTCGACAGGAACACCCCCGAGATGACACCGTTGACCGCGCTGTCGAGATCGGCATCGTCGAACACGATCTGCGGCGATTTGCCGCCCAGTTCCATCGTTACATGCTTGAAGGTTTCGGCCGCGGCACGGTTGACATGCCGGCCGCCCGCACCCGAGCCGGTGAACGTCACCTTGGCGACATCCGGGTGTCCGGTCAGCGGCGCACCCACCTCGAGCGGCAGTCCGGTGACCGCGTTGACCGCGCCGGGCGGAAAGCCCGCAGCCTCGAACACCTCCATCAGCGCGAGCGTCGAGGCCGAGGCGTGCTCGGACGGCTTGACGACAATGGTATTGCCGGCGGCCAGCGCCGGCGCGATCTTCCAGACCGCGATCGTGACCGGCGAGTTCCACGGCGTGATGGCGGCGACGACGCCAAGCGGCTCGCGCAGCGTGTAGTTGAACACGTCGTTCCGGTCGACCGGAAGCACCCGCCCCTCGATCTTGTCGGCAACGCCGCCGAAGTAGCGCAGGCACTCGGCCGCCGCATGCATCTGCGGCTCGCTCTCGGCCAGGCGCTTGCCGGTGTCGCGGGTTTCAAGTTCCGCGAACTCGCGCGCCCGCGCCGCCAGGCAGTCCGCCGCTTCGACCAGCATACGGCCCCGCATTGTCGGCGTTTTCTCGCTCCACTCGCCGTCGCGGAACGCAGCCGCCGCCGCGTCGACGGCGCGGCCGGCATCTTCGGCGTTGCACCGCGGAATGCGGGCCCAGGGCTTGTCGTCGAACGGGTTCACCGTCTCGAACCACGCGCCCGAAACCGGATCCTCCCAGCGTCCGCCGAGATATATCTGAAAAGACCTCATCGCGGCTTTCTCCCGGCCATCGTTCCGCAGACGCGCCTGCCACGGTGGAGAAGTTGCGTGTCCAGTATCCGCCGACTTTTCCATTAACGAAAATGATTTTATTCGCTATACGCATTAGCTAATATTCTATATTCCTCTCCAGCGCGGGTAGCCGATGATCACACTGCGGCAGATCGAGGCCTTTCGGGCCGTGATGATTTCCGGAACGGTCACGCAGGCCGCCAACATGCTTTGCGTGTCGCAACCGGCCGTCAGCCATATCCTGAGCGATCTCGAACATCGCCTGGACCTGAAGCTGTTCATTCGCGCCAAACGCCGGTTGATCCCGACCGAAGAGGCGCGCGCGCTCTTCGACGAGGTCGAGCGTGCATTCACCGGCCTGCAACAGATCGCCCAGGCGGCCGAGTCGATCCGGCAGTACCACCGCGGGCACCTTCGGCTGATCACGTTTCCGAGCCTGGCATCGACACTGATGGTCGACCTGATCGCCCGTTTCTGCGAGCGTTACCCCGAGATCGCGGTCTCTCTCGAGGTCCAGCCGACGCAACGGGTCTTCGACTGGATCATCTCGCATCACTGCGATCTGGGTCTTCTGGCGACGCCGATCGGAAACGCCGGCGTGGCCGGCGATACCATCGCGACCGCCAGCGCGGTTTGCGTTCTGCCCAGTGCCCACCCGCTGGCCGCGAAAGAGACGATCCGCCCGCCAGACCTCGCCGGGCTGCCCTTCATTTCGTTCAAGGGCGACTCGACCTTCCGCCACGCGGTCGACAGCATCTTCGAGGACGCCGACGTCGCGCGGGACATGAAACTCGAAGCGCGGTCCGCCGAAGGGATATGCGGGCTGGTCGCGGCCGGGCTCGGCGTTTCGATTGTCGGTCCGGCCGTTTCGTTCGATGGGTTTCCCCGCGGCCTCGCGATTCGTCCGTTCGAGCCCGAAATCAGACAGGAGCTGGTGCTGATCCATGCCGCGAACAAACCGCTTTCACGCCTGTCGGAGCAGTTCATCGAGATCGTCGAGGAGTATCTGCAAGAGAAAGATCCGGCGCTGACAATGCAAAACGGGGTCGGCATCATCCCGGTGATCTCGCGTGCGGGCCGCCGGAAAAAGCGGCGAGCGGCGACCTGACGCGATGGCCGGGCGCGCCGCCGCCCGGCCGTTTCCGCATCTGCCTATCCGGCGGCGGCGCGGCGTTTTCTCAGGGCGTCGCGGAAGGTCTTGCGCGATGCGGCGCTGTGGAGCGCGACATAGTCGTGCGGATAGGCCGCGCCCTCCTCGACATGCAGGGCGGCAAAAACCGGCCCCTCCACCCCGAGCACCTCATCGAGCCGGGCATCGAAGTCGGCCAGATCGGCGAAATCGAAGACATGCGGAAACCCCGCGG
>CAZNMK010000202.1:0-5583 GCA_964574045.1 uncultured Roseovarius sp.
CGGCCTTGGGGCCTACGGATACGCGATCTTTTCGCTGAACGTGTTTCCGATGTCGGGTGAAACCGGGTCGGCGCTGCTGGTCGCCGGGGTCGTAGGCGCCGCCTTTTCGGCCATCCTTGGTTACGTGATGTTCTACGGTCGCGTCGGGGACGTCTATCTTTCCGTTCTGACGCTGGCGGTTACGCTGATACTCTATACCGTTGTAGCGAGCACCGCAGGCCCAGAATACCGGATAGGGAAGGCATTGCTCGGTGGGTTCAACGGGATGCCGGGCCTGCCGCCGCTGGTGCTGTGGATTCCAGGTCTGGGCAGTATCGAGCTCGATTTTGCAGGCCTTCTGCAATTCGCGATATGCATGGCGGTTGTCGTCTACATCGCGCTCTCCTGGGTCAGCGAAAGCAATGTCGGCCGGATACTGGAGGCCATCCGTGAAAACGATACGCGTATGGAACTGCTGGGGTACGACATCCGTTTCTGGCGGTGGTTCGCCTTTGTCCTGGCCGGATTTGTTGCCGGTCTCGGCGGCGGGCTATTCGCGGCCTGGGGCACATTTACCAACCCGTCCGTCTTTGCGCTGTCGCAGGCGGCAATGGTGATCATCTGGGTCATGGTCGGTGGGCGGGGATCACTGGCGGGGGCCTTCGTCGGTGTCGCGGTGGTCCAGTGGATCACCGATTCCGCCGACAAGATCGTTAGCCAGCAGACCCCGCTGATCCTGGGAGCAACCCTAATCCTGACTATCCTGCTGTTTCCCAGTGGCCTCGTTCCATCGATCGCCGCGCTCGCCCGCCGAGGCGCGACGCGGCTCGGGCTGAGCGGCACAAAGGCGGATGCCGTCGAGGACGCCGAGACCGACGTCAGCGTGGTCCCGGCCCCCGCACCCGCCCATCCCGAGGCCCTGGGTGAATCCGGTGCAGGTACGTTGGAGGCCAAGGAAATATCCAGAAGCTTCGGCGGCCTCAAGGTGCTCGAAAACATCGACCTAGAGTTTGGCGACGCGCCCATCCACGTGATCATCGGCCCGAACGGTGCGGGCAAGAGCACGTTCTTCAATGTTCTGACCGGGCGAATACCGGCCGAACACGGCAACATCGTCCTGAACGGCAAGGATGTAACCCAGCTTCAGTCGTTCCAGCGCGCGCGCCAGGGGCTGGGGATCAAGACACAGATCCCGTCCGTTTTCGAAAGCATCACCGTGGGCGACAGCATCGCGCTGGCGCTACGGTCGATGGACAAGGCGGAACGGGACCGGCGCGTCGATAGGATCCTGTGGATGGTCGGCCTGTCCCACAAGAAGAACGCGCCGTCATCCTCGATCTCGCATGGCGAACAGCAATGGCTGGAAATCGCCATGGTGGTGGCACAGGACCCGTCCGTGATCCTGCTGGATGAGCCCGTCGCGGGCATGTCGCAAGAGGAGAAGCGCAAGACCCTAAGGCTGATCCGCGCGCTGTCGGAAAGCCACACGATCATCGTTGTCGAACACGACATGGCCTTTGTCAGGGCGCTGAAGGCACCCGTCGCGATGCTGCACCAGGGCGGCGTGTTCCGCGAGGGCGGTTTCGACGAGGTCTGCAGCGACCCGGAAGTAATCGACGTCTATCTCGGGAGGGGATCGCATGCTGCGGCTCGATAAACTGAGGTCCGGCTACGGGCGAAGTGTGGTTCTGCGTGACGTCGACCTGTCCGTTGATACGGGCGAAATCGTCGCGGTCCTCGGCCGGAATGGCGCCGGCAAGACGACGCTGATGCAAACCCTGAGTGGCGCGGTCAAGACCTGGTCGGGCAGTATCGAGATGGACGGCGCCGAGGTGTCCGGCTGGCCCATGAACCGGCGGGCCAGGCACGGGATCGGCTACGTTCCGCAGGGGCGGGGCATCTTTCCCAATCTGACCGTTCTCGAAAACCTGTGTGTGGGCCTCTACGCCACCGGCGGCAGCAAGGCCGTGCTGGACGAGACCATCGAACAGTTTCCGGCCCTGCGCAGCAAGCTTTCGGACCTTGGCGGCGAACTGAGCGGCGGCCAGCAGCAAATACTGGCTCTGGCCAGGGCGCTGATCATCAAGCCCAGGCTTTTGCTGCTCGACGAACCCTCCGAAGGCATCCAGCCGTCTATTCTCGACGAAATCTCGGAGGTTCTGCGGCGTTTTCGCCGGGACATGGGGATTTCGATCCTGATCGTCGAGCAGAACATAGACTTCGTCACCTCGATGGCCGACCGGGCCTATCTGATGGATGTCGGGCTGATAACCAGGCAGTTGACCTGTGAGCAATTGGATACCGACGAGGAACTGCACCGGGATTTCTTGGGCGGGGTCAGCCTGGAAGAAGAACTCTGAATTTGAAACTGCCAACAGAGAAGGATGAAACGAATGACAAAAATCGATCTGGCCAGTCTTTCCGACAACGATCTTTGCTATCTGACGGCGGAACAGGCGATAGAAGGGTTCAAATCCCGTCAGATTTCGCCCGTTGATGTGATGCAGGCGATCATCGCGCAATGCGAGGCGGTCAATCCCAAGCTCAATGCGATCACCTACAGCCATTTCGACCGGGCGATGGATCAGGCCCGCAAGGCAGAAAAGAAATACGCCAACGGCGGCCGTTCCGCGCGCGCGCTCGAAGGTATCCCGCTGGCGATCAAGGACCTGCACCCGGTCAAGGATGAGATCACGACCTGGGGTTCGAAGATCTATGAGGGGATAAAGGCCGACTATTCGCTGCCCATCGTCGAGCGCCTGCTCGATGCCGGGGCGATCCTGCACATTCGTACCACGACGCCCGAGTTCGCCCATACCGGCCATACCCATAGCCCGCTCTGGGGCGCGACCAAGAACCCGTGGAACCAGGAATACAACAGCGGCGGGTCGTCGGGCGGGTCTGCCGTGGCGGTTGCCTCGGGCATGACGATCCTTGCCGACGGCGACGATGGCGGCGGCAGCATCCGCATTCCGTCCTCGGCCTGCGGCGTGTTTGGGTTCAAGCCGCCCTTTGGTCGCAACCCCGGCTGCCTGTTGCCGACCAACCTGGATTCGATCCTGCACCTAGGGCCGATCACCCGGTCGGTGGGCGATGCCATCCTGATGCAGAACGTCATGAGCGGCCCGCACCCGGAAGATATCGCCACCCTCAAGCCCAAGATCGAGATCCCGCAGGATCTGGGCGATATCTCTGACTGGAAGATCGCGTTCTCGATGGACCTCGGCTATTTCGAGGTCGACAAGGAAGTGCAGAAGAACACACTCGAGGCGGTCGAGGTGTTCCGTTCGCTCGGCTGCACGGTCGAAGAGGTCGATCTGGGCTGGAACTACGGCACCTACGACGCATGGATCACGCATTGGGAAGGTCTGTTCGCATCCGTCGCCGGCGAACACCTGCCGCGCTGGCAGTACGAGATGGACCCGTTCGTGCGGCAGATGCTGCACCGCGGCATGAACCATTCGTTCACGCGGGTAAAGCAGACCGAATTCGTCCGGGCGGAAATGTACAAGAAGCTCAGCCCGATCATGCAGGAATACCAGTTGTTGCTTTGCCCGACCACGTCGATTCCGTCCGTGAAACTCTGGCACCAATGCGACGACCCGGATTTCCGGATCAACGGCAAGAAGGTGGACGCAATGATCCAGTGGTGCATGACCTACCCCTTCAACCTGCTCAGCCAGTGCCCAGTCGCGTCGGTTCCCAGCGGCTTTGCGTCGAGCGGCGTGCCCACGGGCCTGCAGATCGTTGGGCGCACCTACGAGGACGAAAGCGTCTTCCGCGCGGCCAAGGCTTACGAGGCCGCCAATCCCTGGCTCGGCAAGCGTCCTAGCCTGTGAAATATCCGCAGTCCCAGGAAAGAAAAGAACGATGCATAGCGAGC
Organism: uncultured Roseovarius sp.; assembly: GCA_964574045.1. Lineage (GTDB taxonomy): Bacteria > Pseudomonadota > Alphaproteobacteria > Rhodobacterales > Rhodobacteraceae > Roseovarius. Next base: position 3,863 of record CAZNMK010000202.1, read on the forward strand.
GAAAAGCACTGATTTCCGAATTTCTTGGGACGGCGGTTTTGGTGTTCGTCGGCTGCGGCGCTGTCGCGGTCGGCAACTACGGGCAGAACCTCCCTCTGGGGGTTCTGCCCATCGCGCTGGCCTTTGGTGGCGTACTCGTGGGGCTGATCTATGCCCTTGGGCCTGTATCGGGATGCCATGTGAACCCGGCGGTGACCATCGCCGCCTGGGTCGGCGGCCGGTTCGAGGGCCGCAGGGTGTTGGGATATGTTGTCGTACAGGTTCTGGGGGCGATCCTAGCGGCCGGCCTGCTGGCGGTCATCCTGCAACGGGCTGCGGGTGGCGTGGATATTGCCACGGCCGGGCTCGGTCAGACCGGATGGGGCGAGGGCTATCTCGGCGAATACGACGTATGGGCAGCGTTCCTAGTCGAACTGGTCGTTACCTTCCTGTTCGTGCTGATCATTCTCGGGGCAACCAGCCCGGGCGACGGCCGCCCCTTTGCGGGCATCGCCATTGGCCTTGCACTGGTCGTGTTCCTGATCACCTTCGTGAATGTGACCGGCTGCTCGCTCAACCCGGCGCGCAGCATCGGACCGGCACTGTTCGTCGGCGGCAAGGCAATGGCGCAGGTCTGGCTTTTCATCCTCGCACCGATGGCGGGCGGTCTACTTGCCGGCGGAGTGTGCCGTGCGGGGCTGTTCGAGGGGCCGGCGTGAACGCGCGATAAATGCTTCATGAACCGGTTCGGCGGTTGTTTCAACGATGGCATCGAACACGCAACGACGGTCGCAACGGACCGAAAAATGGCAGACAGCCATGAGAAACAAACTGAACTGATGCGGTGGATGCCCCCACCGACGGCATCTTTTATGCCATGACGTGTGTGGATGCTCCCTGTTTGGCAAGCGTTATCTTCAATGTTTCGGCCGGGTCTTCGATCGGACGTGTGTCAGGCCTCTGAACGCGGCCTTCCATGACGCCAGGGGCCGATATGTTGTTCGGAAAGTCGGGTTCACCTCGGCTCAGAGAGCCGCAATCGCTTGAGCCCCGGGTCTGAATGTCCCTGCCTTGAACTTCGAAGTCCTTCTCGCCTACTCCTCGTCGATCACTCGCCCTGGCCTTGCGGCTCAGTCGTGCCTGCGTCCCTTCGTCGGGGCTCAGGTCACGCCATTCGATAATCTTCCTGCTTTGTCGTCAAGGCCAAGATCATGCGGGCCATCTTGTTCGCCAGCGCGACGGACGCGACCATCTTCCGATTTCGTGTCGCGAGAACGTCCAGCCAGCGGTTTTCGCTGCCGCCTTTGCGGACCACCCGGCGGATCACACTCATGGCACCAACGATCAGGAGGTGGCGGATGTCTGTCTGACCCATTTTGCTGACCGCCCCTAGTTCGGCCCTGCCACCGATGGACAGCTATCGTGGCACGAACCCGAGCCAGGCAGCGAAGTTGCGCCCACTGCCGAAAGTGTCGAGATCGGGCGCAAACACCGCCACGGACCCGACGGTGGCAGGGCCGATCCCCTGGATCGTGCAAGGCCGACGCAGGCAAGCGTTCGTCTTCGTTGCCGCCTCCAACTCGCCCGCCAGCCGTACGATCACTTCCGTGAGCCACACGATCTGTTCGACATGGATCGTTCCAATCTTCCGAACCTGACCGGGCAGATCGCTGGCCTGATCCGCCAGAGCGTTCTCGAGCAGCTTCAGACTCGCTGGTCCCTTCGGCGCCACAACACCAAAC
>CAZNMK010000203.1:0-3556 GCA_964574045.1 uncultured Roseovarius sp.
GACCTCGGGCCTGATCCTGTTCGGGGGGCGGCGCGCCGACGGCGTCTGGACGACGCTCTACGAAACCCACGGCGGCGGCGAGGGCGCGCGCGCCGATCGCGACGGTGCGCCGGTGATCCGGGTGCACATGTCGAACGTGATGAACACCCCTGCCGAGGTGATCGAGGCCGAATACCCCCTGATGATCGAGGCCCAGGCGCTGCGCCGGGGCTCGGGCGGTGCGGGCCGCCATCGCGGCGGCGACGGGCTGCACCGGGTCTACCGCGTCCTGTGCGAGGACATGTCGGTGACCTCGATGTTCGAGCGCCGGGTGATCCCGCCCTACGGCCTGAACGGCGGCGAGCCCGGCGCGTGCTTTCGCGTCGAGGTCCGGCAGGCCGACGGCGAAACCTACGACCTGCCGGGCAAGGCGAATACCCGGCTCGGCCCGGGCGACCGGGTGATCGTCGACAGTTGCGGCGGCGGCGGCTACGGCCCGCCCGCCGAAGCGAAGACCAGTCAGGACAGTGCGGAACAAAGGAGTGAACCGGCATGAAACTGAAGAACAAGAAGGCCATCGTCACCGGCGCGGCCAAGGGCATGGGCGCCGACATCACCACCACGCTCGCGCGCGAGGGCGCCGATGTGGTGCTGACCGCGCGCGACACCGCCGCCCTCGACGAGGTGGCGCAGAAGGTCCGCGACATGGGCCGCGAGGCGCATGTCGTCGCCTGCGACGTGATCGAAGAGGACCAGGTCGAGGCGATGGTGAAGAAGTCGCTCGAGGTCTTCGACGGCCGCATCGACATCCTCGTCAACGTCGCCGGCGTCACCGGCCCGATCGAGACCCCGGTGCAGGACATCAAGGTCGACGATTTCGACTATGTTATCATCGCCAACGAACGCGGCACGTTCCTGCCGATCAAGCATGTCGTGCCGACCATGATCAAGCAGAAGGAAGGCAAGATCGTCAACATCTCGGGCACCTCCGGCCTCAGGGGATATCCGATGCGCACCTCGTACAGCGCGTCGAAATGGGCGGTGCGCGGCATCACCCGGACGGTGGCGCTGGAACTGGGCCCGCACAATATCAACGTCAACGCGGTCTGCCCCGGCATCGTCGAGACCCCGCGGATGATGAAGCTGTGCGAGGGCAAGGCCAAGGTCCGCGGCTGGACGGTCGAGCAGGTCTACGAGGAATACGTCCAGGACATGGCGCTGAAGCGGGTGACGCTGGGCCAGGACATCGCCAACGCGGTGCTCTTCCTCGCCTCCGAGGACGCGCGCCAGATCACCGGCCAGCACATCGCCGTCGACGGCGGCTGGGACGTGTGAGAGTGGCCGGCGCCTTCGACCTGGCCGTACCGGACCGGGCAAGGCGCAGGCCGGCACGTATCTGAACAAGAACAGACGAGGACAAGAATCCATGTATGGCGAATTCGATCTGACGAGGCCCGCAACCCTGGAAGAGGCGATAGCGGCCCTGACCGCCGCCGATATCAGGGCGGTGCCGCTTGCGGGGGGAACGAATGTGCTGGTCGACGTGCGTTCGCAACGGCTCGACCCCGAACTGATCGTCGATCTGGGCGCGATCGAGGGGCTGCGGGAAATCGCCGTCCGCGACGGGCGGGTGACGGTGGGCGCGCGCACCACGGTCAGCGATCTGCTGGACTCCGACGACATCCGCGCCACCTCTCCGGCGCTGGCGGAGGCGGCGAGGGTGTTCGCCGGGCAGATGGTGCGCAACGCCGCGACGGTGGCCGGCAACATCGCCTGCGGCTCGCCCGCCGCCGATCTGGTGCCGCCGCTCCTGTCGCTCGATGCCGAGGTGACGCTGACCGGCCCCGCCGGCAGCCGGACGCTGGCGCTGGCCGACTCCTAGACCGGGGACAAGACCGACCGGCGGGAGCCGGGCGAGCTGATCGCCCGGGTTTCCTGGCCGGTTCCTGACCAGGGGCGTTTCGGCAGCTTCTACAAGCTCGCCCGCCGCAAGGGCGACGCCATCACGGTGGTCGGGGTCGCCGTCAGCCTGGGGCTCGCCAAGGGGCGCTGCGACGGGGTGCGGATCGCGCTGGCCTCGGTCGCGCCGGCGCCGATGCGCGCGCTCGCGGCAGAACGCCTGCTGGAAGGGCAGCAGCCGACGCCCGATCTCGTCGCCGCGGCGGCGGCGGCGGCGGCGGACGAATGCAGCCCCATCGACGATGTCCGCGCGACCGGCGCGTACCGGCGGCACATGGTCGGGGTGCTTGTCGCCCGGATGGTAAACAGGGCCGTTCAGGCCGCAAACTGAGGAGTGCCCGAGATGAGTACGGAAAAGACGATAACGCTGCGCGTCAACGGACGGGACGAAAGAACCGAGGTGCCGGCGCACCGAACGCTGCTCGAGGCGCTGCGCGGCCTTGGCCATTTCGATGTGAAATGCGGCTGCGAAAAGGGCGACTGCGGCGCCTGCGCGGTGCTGATGGACGGCGAGGCGGTCGACAGCTGCCTGACCCTGGCCCAGTCCGCCGCCGGGCGCGAGATCACGACCCTGCAGGGGCTGGGCACGACCGAGGCGCCGCATCCGCTGCAGCAGAGCTTTTCGGAAATGGGCGCGGCGCAATGCGGCTATTGCACGCCGGGCATGATCGTCGCCGCGGAATCGCTCTTGCGCAAGAACCCCTCGCCCAGCGACGAGGAACTGCGCGTCGCGCTGAGCGGAAACCTGTGCCGGTGCACCGGCTATGTGAAGATATTCGAAGCCGTCCAGGCCGCGGCGGCCGTCATGCGCAACGCGGGAGAAACGAAATGACCGTCTCCGATATGAACACCGCCCAGCCCAACCGCCGCTTCAGCCAGATCGGCGAGCCGCTGACGCGTACCGATTCGCCGGGCAAGGCAACCGGGCGCACCCCCTATGCCGGCGACTACGTGATGCCCGGCATGGTGCACGCCAAGGTGCTGCGCGCCGATCTGGCCAGCGCCCGGCTCAAGCGCCTCGACGTCTCCAGGGCGCGGGCGCTGCCCGGCGTCGTGGCGATCATGACCGCCGACGACATGCCCGACCGGACCATCGCCACCGACATCCCCGGCCAGACCGGGCGCGATCGGCTGAAGACCGACCAGCAGATCCTGGTCAAGGAGAGGGTCCGCTACTATGGCGAACCGCTGGCGCTGATCGCCGCCGAAACCGCCGATATCGCCGAAAAGGCGCGCCGCCTGATCGAGTTCGAGCTCGAGCCCATCCCCGGCGTCTACGATCCCGAAGAGGCGCTCAAGCTCGGCGCGCCGGTGGTGCAGGGCACCGACAACATCGTCGCCACCCACAAGATCCGCAAGGGCGATACCGAGGCCGGGTTCGCCGCCGCCGACGAGATCGTCGAGCACACCTATGTCACGCCGTTCCAGGAACACGCCTTTCTCGAACCCGAGGTCGGGCTTGCCTGGGTCGACGAGAACGAGGTGATCACCATCCGGGTCAGCACCCAGGTGATCGAGCATTTCCGCGCCGTCGCCGATGCCATCGGCGTGCCGCACAACAAGCTGCGGGTCATGGGCGCGCTGGTCGGCGGCGGGTTCGGCGGCAAGGAGGACGTCA
>CAZNMK010000203.1:3566-5566 GCA_964574045.1 uncultured Roseovarius sp.
GGCCTCGCCATCGCGTGCATCATCGATCGCGACGCCGATCCGGCGAAGCGTTTCACGATGCCGCCCGACCAGGTCGACGACATCGCGTCGGCGTGCCGCAAGTACGCCGGCTCGCTCTACGGCGGCAAGGAGGACGTCACCGTCGAGACCTACCTGGCGATCCTGGCGCAAAAGACCCGCCGCCCGGTGCGGCTGGAATTCTCGCGCGAGGATTCCTTTGTCGGTCACGGCAACCGCCATGCGATGAAGCTGAAATACCGCACCGGCGTGACCCGCGACGGCAAGATCACCGCCCTCGACGTAGAGGTCATCGCCGATGCCGGGGCCTATGTGTATCTCAGCCCCTATGTGCTGCTCTACTGCGCGGTCAACGCGCCGGGGCCCTACCGGGTCGAAAACCTCAACGTGCTGGCGCGGGCGGTGGCCACGAACAACATGTTCACCTCGGCGTTCCGCGGCTTCGGCGGCATCCAGGCCGCCGCCGCCTATGAGCAGCAGATGGACGAGGCCGCCAAGGCCATCGGCATGGACCCGCTGGAGTTCCGCCGCCGCAACTACCTCAGGACCGGCGATCCGATCTCGACCGGCTTCGTGCCGCCGAGCGCGATCTGGACCGAAAAATGCGCCGATCTGGCGTGGAAGGCGCTGGGCGAGCCGACGCCGGCGCCCGGAGGCTCGGTCAGGATCGGCCGCGGCATCGCCGCCTGCCAGCAAAGCTATGGCCGCCTGACGTTCCTGCACGACACGTCGGAGGCATGGGTCGGCATCGAGATGGACGGCACCGTGACCGTGCGCTCGGGCGTGACCGATATCGGCGCCGGGCAGGCGTCGTCGCTGGCCCAGATCGCGGCAGAGGTGCTGGGCGTCACCCTGCCCAATGTGAATGTCTACAACTCCGATTCGCAGGTGACGCCGCTGGCCGGCACCACGACCGCGTCGCGCGCGCTCTACATGACCGGCAATGCCGCCCGCCTGGCGGCGGAGGCGGTGCGCGACCGGCTGGCGGAGGTGGCGGCGCAGGAATTCGGCGTGAAACCCGACCGGATCGGGATGGAGTTCAACCGCGTTTTCGTCGCCGACGATCCCGAACGGGGCATGGGCATCGCCGAACTTGTCAGGCTCTGCGCGTCGCGCGGGGTGCACCGTTCGGAACTCGCCATCTTCCGCGCGCCCTTTACCGATGTTCTCGATCCCGAGACCGGGCAGGGGCAGGCGCATCCCGACTACGCCTATGGCGCTCACGCCATCGAGGTCGCGGTCGACATCGAAACCGGCGAAGTGACGGTGCTGAAATCGATCGCCGCCCACGATGTCGGCCAGTGCATCAACCGCGCCGCGGTCGAGGGCCAGATTCACGGCGGCACCCAGAACGGGCTCGGCTATGCGCTGACCGAGGAGATGCTCTACGACGAGGGGCGCCTGACGACGCCGTCGTTCAGCGAGTACCTGATGCCGACGTCGATGGACATGCCGAATGTGGAGGCAATCATCCTCGAATCGCGCAGCGGCCTGGGGCCGTTCGGTTCCAAGGGCATCGGCGAGCCGTCGATGACGCCCGTCGCCCCGGCGGTCGCCAACGCCATCGCGGATGCGCTCGGGGTGCGCATCTTCGAGATGCCGATCACGCCGGAACGGATCTGGCGCGCGCTGGAGGCCGCCAGGTCGTGATGCCACTCCCCGGGGGCGCGCGGCGGGTCCGTTGCGCGTCCCCGGTGCATGCCCGGTCCGGCGAATCCCGCGGCAGCCGCCATCCGCCCGAGAACACCCGCAGCGCCCCGATCCGGCCGGATCGGGGCGCTGCGGCGCGTGGCTGTCTCTCATGCCGGGGTATGTCGCGTTCGATCGGAAACGGTTCGACGACGGGCGGGCGATTGCGATCAGACGCGGCACGCTCTGACGCCGGCCAGACCGCGACCGATGCCCGAAACGATTGGCAAGACGGCCTGCTAGATCGCCGGCCAGAAAACCTGAATCGCCTCCTGTCCCTGTTCCGCCCGGCG
>CAZNMK010000204.1:0-5544 GCA_964574045.1 uncultured Roseovarius sp.
GTACCGGCCCAACCCCGCCAGCGCCGGCACCAAGCCGCGCCGGACCAGCGCGTTGGCGCAGATCACCGGAAACGCGGCCTGCTCCAGCGCCGCGCGCAGCGCCGGCAGGCCGAAATTGAACTCGTGATTGCCCAGCGTCGCGGCATCGTATTGCAGCCGGTTCATCGCCGCGATCACCGGGTGGCGCCCGTCCTCTCCGGCAATGTCGTGCAGATCGCTGAGCGGCGTGCCCTGCAGGAAATCGCCGTTGTCGACCAGCAGACAGCCGCCCCGGGCCTCGTGCCTGGCGCGGGCGATCAGGCTCGCGGTGCGTGCCAGCCCGTAGGCGGCGATGTCGCGGCCGCTGGCATAGTCGAAAGGCAGGATCGCGCCATGGACGTCCGAGGTCGCGAGCAGCCGCAGGTGAAAGCGCTGGGATACGTCCGCGCCCGCGGCCGGCGGCGGCGCGACCTGCGCCCGCCGGTTCATCCGGCGGCCCTCCGTGCTTTGGCAATTCCCTGTACGATCCCGGCCCCCGTCCGTCCGATTTTTTCAACCCCAAGGCGATTCACGTTATATCAACACCTTGTGGTTGTAAACGGCCCGGTATCGCTCCGATTCGGGGCCGTTGCCGGTGCGCAACCGCGTCCGCCGTGCCTTGCCCGCCGGGGCGGAACATGGCACCTGACCGACAGGGAGGCGCCCGATGAAAGATGCCGAAACCGTGACCTTTGGCGGCTCCGCGCTGGACCGTGCCGCCGCGCTGCGCACCGATCCCGCGGCGGTCGAACAGGCGGTCGTGCGCGGACAGGCCGAAACGATACCGATATGGCGCGGCAGGCCGCTGGTGGCGGCGCCGGGGCTGGACCGGCTGGTGCGGCTGGTCCCGGACCACCCGGCGCTGGCCGGGGCGCGGGTGCCCGCGATCCTGCTGGGGCGCGAGGAATGCGGGCGGCTGCTCCTGGCCCGCGACATCTCGAACTGGCAGCCCGGGGGCGCGGACGAGGGCACCGGCGAACAGCGCCATCCCGCCCTGCCCGAGACCGAGGTCTTTGCCGACCTGCGCCGCGTCATGGCGCGGCTGACGCCGCGCGACGCCGAATACGCCGCCACCGCCAAGGCACTGACCGGCTGGCACGCCAGCCATCGGTTCTGTTCGCGCTGCGGCGCCGAGAGCCGGATGATCATGGCCGGCTGGCAGCGCGCCTGCGATGCCTGCGGCGGCCAGCACTTTCCGCGCAGCGACCCGGTGGTGATCATGCTGGTCACGAGGGGCAACAGGGCGCTGGTGGGCCGCTCGCCGGGGTGGCCGGAGGGGGTCTATTCCTGCCTCGCTGGTTTCGTCGAACCGGGCGAGACCATCGAGGCGGCGGTGCGCCGCGAGGTGTTCGAGGAAACCGGCATCCGGACCGGCCGGGTGGAATACCTGGCCAGCCAGCCCTGGGCCTTTCCCAGTTCGCTGATGCTGGGCTGCCGGGCCGAGGCGCTGGACAGCGACATCCGCATCGACCCGGCCGAGCTCGAGGACGCCCGCTGGATCAGCCGCGAAGAGACGATGGCCGCCTTTGCCGGGCAGGACGCGCGGATCAGGCCGGCAAGCAAGGGCGCGATCGCGCATTTCCTGCTGCGCCGATGGCTGGCCGACACGCTGGCCTGAGGGCAATGCCCGCTTGGCGGCGCCCGGCGATTGATGCTAGGGATTTCCCCATCGGACGAGGCCGGCAGCGACAAGGGACAGGGCATGAAGTTCAGCAACAGGCAGGATATCGAGGCCCCCATCGATTTCGTTTTCAGGCAGCTGACCGATTTTCCGGCTATCGAGCGCGCGGCCATGCGCCGTGGGGCCGAGGTGCAGCGGACCGACAACCTGGCCCGGAACGGCCCCGGCATGATGTGGGATGCCCGGTTCGACCTGCGCGGCAAGCCGCGCGAACTGCAACTGGAACTGACCGAGTACGACCCCCCGAACGGGCTGTCGCTGGCCTCGAACTCGGCCAACCTCGAACTCGATATCGTGGCCGATCTCGTGGCGCTGTCGCGCGGCAGCACACGGCTGACGATGGATTTCGAACTCAAGGCGAGGAACCTGTCGGGCAAGCTGCTGGTGCAATCGCTGCGGCTGGCCCGCAAGAACCTGACTGGCCGGGTTCAGGACCGGCTGGCGGGTTACGCCAAGGAGATCGGGGAACGCTACCGGCGCAGCGCCTGAGCCGCCGTTCCGCGGTTGGTGCCGCGCCGGCGCGGCCGGGGCGGCGCATAACCGCGGGTGCCGCAAACAGGGCCGGCCCGGCAAGGGTGCCGGGCCGGCCGGTCGATGGCCGCGGTTCACGCATCCCGGAGATCAGGACGCCGCCCACGGGTGCGGATTGTCGATGCCGCTGCGTTCCTGCTGGCTCAGCTCGGCGGTCTCCCACGGGTGCGGATTGTCGATGCCGCTGCGTTCCTGCTGGCTCAGCTCGGCAAGGTCGCGCACCGCGGGGACGGGTCCGGCCGTCGAATGGGCCGCGATAGCGGGAAGCGCGGCGGCGGCGGCGGTGGCGACTGCGAGCAGTTTGAGGCGTGTCATTTCAGTCTTCCTTTCATGGTTTGCATGTCTTCCGCAACGGGTTCCATGCGTTGTCGATGACAGGAAGCTGGGGGCTGGCGGCATGCGGACAATGCCGGGTCGCACGGCTGTGATTCCGCTTGCGCGGCGACGCGCGGCAACGTGAGGGAACGCACGCGATCCCCTCTCGGAGCCGCGATCATGCCGTGTGCAGGGGCACGGTAAACATGATGTAAAACAACAGGTTGATCGGCATTGCTCGGTGACGACGCATTGCCGCCCGTCGGATACTCAGTGCCGGCGGCGATCGGCCGGGTAGACCCCCAGCATGGTCACGTCGGAGGTGAAATAATCGAGCTCCTCGAGCGCGCGGCGCACCGGCGCATCCTCGGGGTGGCCCTCGATGTCGGCATAGAACTGGGTGGCGTGAAACGAGCCGCCGACCATGTAGCTTTCGAGCTTGGTCATGTTGACGCCGTTGGTGGCGAACCCGCCCATCGCCTTGTAGAGCGCGGCCGGGATGTTGCGGACCTGAAAGACGAAGGTGGTCATCATGCCGTCCTCGCCCCGACGGCTCCAGTCCGGTTCGCGCGCCATGACCAGAAAACGGGTGGTGTTGTTGCCCTCGTCCTCGATGTCGCGGGCCAGGATGTCGAGCCCGTAGATCTCGCCCGCCAGTTCGCTCGCCAGCGCCGCCACCTCCGGCCGGCCCGCCTCGGCCACGTGCCGGGCCGACCCCGCGGTGTCGGCGCCGCTGACGCGATGGATGCCATGCTGGGCCAGGAACCGCCGGCACTGGCCCAGGAGCATGGTATGGCTCATGGCGTGGGTGATCGTCGAGAGCGGCGTGCCGGACACCGCCAGCAGGTTGATGCGCACCCGCACGAACGCCTCGGCGACGATATAGAGCCCCGATTGCGGCAGCAGGTGGTGGATGTCCGCCACCCGCCCATAGATCGAGTTCTCCACCGGCAGCATCGCCAGGTCGGCGCTGCCGTCGCGCACCGCGTCGATGGCATCCTCGAAGGTGCGGCAGGGCATTGCCTCCATCTCGGGGTGGGTTTCGCGGCAGGCCTGGTGCGAATAGGCCCCCGGCTCGCCCTGAAAGGCAATGCGTCTGGTCATCGTGCCGTCCGGTTTGTTTTCGTGCCACGCCCCGCGCAAACCGTTCGGCCGGGGCGTTTGGGGGGGCAAACTACACCTTGCGCGCAAGCAGGGGAAGCGGATAGATACCCCGCGAGAGATTAAGGGGAAATATAGGCTCATGTTCGACACGATGACACTGACCAAGACCGTCGGCGCGCTGTGCGGGTCGCTGCTGATCCTCCTGTTCGGCGGCTGGGCGGCCGAAGCGATCTATCACGGCGGCGGCGGTCACGGCGATGGCCATGAGCAGGCCTACAGGATCGACACCGGCGAGGAAGAGGCCGAAGCCGCCGAAGAAGAAGAGGCCGGCCCCGGTTTTGCCGAGCTCTTCGCCAGTGCCGACACCGGCAAGGGCGAGCGCGTGTTCAACAAGTGCAAGGCTTGCCACACGGTCGAGGAGGGCGACAACCGCGTCGGCCCGCACCTGTATGGCGTCGTCGGGCGCCAGGTCGATGCGGTCGACGGCTTTGCCTATTCCGGCGCCCTCGAGGAGGCGGCGGAGGTCTGGACGCCCGAGAACCTCGACCATTTCCTCGCCAAGCCGTCGTCCTTTGCCCCCGGCACGATCATGAGTTTCGCCGGGCTGAGCAGCGTCGAGGACCGCGCCAACGTGATCGCCTTCCTTGATCAGACCGACGGCGACACCTACCAGATGGACGCCGCCGCTGACACCGCCGAAGAGCCCGCCGCCGAGGCAGAGGCCGAAGAGGCGAGCGAAGAGGCCGCGGCGGAAGAACCCGCCGAAGAGGCGATGGCAGAGGAGCCGGCCCAAGAGGCCGAGGCCGAAGCCCCCGAAGCAACCCAGGAAGCCGCGGCCAAAGAGCCTGCGGAAGAACCCGCCGCCGAAGAGATGGCGGCAGATGAACCGGCAGCGGAAGAGCCCGCCGAAGAAGCGCCGGCGCAGGACGGCGGCAGCGAACCCGCCAGCGGCTTTGCCGCGCTGGTCGCCGCGGCCGACCCGGCCGAAGGCGAAAAGGTCTATCGCCAGTGCAAGGCCTGCCATGTCGCCGACGAGGAACAGAATCGCGTCGGCCCGCACCTGGTGGATATCGTCGGGCGCGAAGTGGCCGGCCTCGACGACTTCAGCTAGTCCGACGCCCTGATCGGGCTGGGCGGCGAATGGACGCTGGACCGGCTGAACGAATACCTGGAAAAGCCCCGCGATTTCGCCCCCGGCAACAAGATGACCTTTTCGGGTCTGCGCAAGGAAGAACAGCGCGCCGCCGTGATCGCGTATCTGCAAAGCCTTGCCGAGTGATCCCGCGCCCATGGGCGCGCGACAGGCCACCGCCCCGCCCGGGCGGTGGCCTTTTTCGTTTCCCGCGCCATATCGGCGGGAAACCGGCGGATCAGCGCTTGAACACCGGCGCGCCCGTCAACTAGCCTTGTACCCGGGGAACGGGCCGCAACACGGATCGGCAGGAGGTATGCAGGAATGACCCGACAGACAGGCCGGGCAGCGGCGAGGCACGACGCCTTCGCCGGCATCGCGGCCGCGATGCTGATGGCGCTGACCATCGCCGCGCTCTGGGCGCAGGCAGCACCGGCGCAGCAGGAGATCGTCAAGAGCCACGGATATTCCTATTTCGGCGATCTGAAGTACCCCCCCGATTACGAGCATTTCGACTACGTCAACCCCGACGCGCCCAAGGGCGGCGAGATTTCGATTGCCGTCTCCGGAACGTTCGATTCGATGAACCCCTACACCCGCAAGGGACGTCGGGGCGAGCTGTCGTGGATCATGTATGAAAGCCTGCTGGACGGGTCGGCGGCCGACGTGCTGGGCGAGGATTACGGCCTGCTGGCCCATACGGTGGAGTACCCCGAGGACAAGTCCTGGGTGATCTTTCACATGCGCCCCGAGGCGCGGTTTT
>CAZNMK010000205.1:0-5542 GCA_964574045.1 uncultured Roseovarius sp.
AGGCGATCTGGGACATCACCGGCAATGGTGTGAACGTCGACATGGTCTTCGAGCACCCCGGCGAGGCGACCTTTCCGGTCTCGGCGCTGGTGGTCAAGAAGGGCGGCATGGTGGTGATCTGCGCCGGCACCTCCGGGTTCAACTGCACCTTCGACGTGCGCTACATGTGGATGCACCAGAAACGCCTGCAGGGCAGCCATTTCGCCCATCTCAAGCAGGCCGCGGCGGCGAACCGGCTGATGATAGAGCGCCGGCTCGACCCCTGCATGTCGGAGGTCTTTCCCTGGGCCGAAATCCCTCAGGCGCACCTCAAGATGCTGCGCAACGAGCACAAGCCCGGCAACATGGCGGTACTGGTGCAGGCACCCCGGACCGGGTTGCGCACGGTCGAGGACGTGCTCGAAGCGGGGCGATAATACCGTCCCGCAGCCGCCGGCCCGACCGTCAGCAACCCCGTCCCGGGCCTGACCCGGGACCCCTTGTCTGATGGCGGATGGCCCCGGCTCGAAGGCCGGGGCGGGCTGTGTACAGGGCTGTCGCGGTGCTGCTGTCACCGCTTTCGCTGGCCCGTATCGCGCCCCAGCGCTAGGGTTGCGCCATGACCCAGCCCGCACCGGCATATTCCGACGACCAGGCCGAGGCCCATGACCGCATCGCCGCGATGCTGCGCGATGTCGGCGTCGACATCGACGAGGGGCTGCTCGCACCCCCGCATGACGGCGAGGGCGCGGTCATGGCCGTGATCGGCAAGGCCGGGTCGGGCAAGACGCTGCTGCTGGCGGCCCTGTTTCGCGCGCTCGTAGAGGCCGGCGTCGAGACCGTATCGGGCGACTGGGAAGGGCGGCCGCGCCACGACCGCCGCACGCTGGCGATCCTGGCGCCCACCAACAAGGCCGCGAGCGTCCTGCGCATGCGCGGCGTTCCCGCCACCACCATCCACCGCATCCTCTACACGCCGGTCTACGACCCGGAATACGAAAAGATCGCCGAATGGCTGGCCGAGGGCGGAGAGCGCCCGCAGGTCGAGGGGCTGACCGAGACGGCTCTCGACCGGGCGCATTCCTTTTACCGATCCCACAAGTCTGTTCCCGGGGCGCTGGCGGCGGCGGGCTTGCGCGGGTCGGATTTCATCACCGGCTGGACGCGACGCGAGGCGCCGCTCGACATTGGTCTGGTCGACGAGGCGTCGATGCTCGACGTGCGGCAATTCGAGGATCTGAAGGAGATCTTTCCGACCCTGATTCTGTTCGGCGATCCCGCCCAGCTGCCCCCGGTCAAGGGCGAAGCCGACGGCGGCATGGTGTTCGACGCCCTGCCCGCCCCGGCCCGGCTGGAACTGCACCGCATCCACCGCCAGGCCGCCGGCAACCCGATCCTCGACCTGGCGCACGCGCTGGGCGATCCCGACCTCGGGTTCGAGGACTTCGAGCGCCTGATCGAGGATACCGCGCGCCGCGACGACCGGGTCCGCTGGGCGCAGCGGGTCGAGGTCGACCTGATGGCGCGCTCGCCGGTGCTGGTGTGGCGCAACGCCACCCGCATCCGCCTGATCCAGGCGTTCCGCGCGGTGCATGGTGCGCCCGAGGACGCGCTTTTGCCCGGCGAGCCGCTCATCTGCGATGGTATCGAGCTGCCGCTCAGGCACCGCCGCAAGCGACTCGACCTCGAGGCGCGCGGCCTGATCAAGGGCGCGCAGGCGATCTATCTCGGCCCCGGCAGCAAGCCGGGCTTTTCGCGCCTGCACGTGATCGGGGCCGAGGAGCCGCAGCTTTCCGCCGCCTCTATCGTCAAGATCGAGATGCCCGGCGAGGAAGAACCCTTCATCCCCTACGCCGCGCAGATGGGGGCCACGTTTCTGCACGGGGCGGCCGTGACCATCCACAAGGCCCAGGGCAGCCAGTGGCCCGAGGTGCAGGTCTTTGCCCCCGACCTGATGGCCGCCGCGAGGATGGGCCGCACAGAGGCCGGCCAGCCGCTGTGGAAGCGCCTCGCCTATGTCGCGGTGACGCGCGCCGAGACGCGGCTTCACTGGGTCGTGCGCAACCGGCTGTCGAAGCCCTCGGCGCCTCTGGGCGTGGACGACCTCGCCGCCGCGCCGGCGCCGCTGCGGCTGGAGGCCGGGGCGTGAGGACCGCCATCGTGACCGGCGCCAGTTCGGGCATCGGCCGGGCGGTGGCCGAGGCGCTCCTGGCCGAGGGCTGGCGGGTGGGGCTGATCGCCCGCAGCGCCGCGCCGCTGCACGAGATGGCGGCGGCCCATGCAAACGCCACCGCCCTGCCCGCCGACGTCACTGACCCCGACGCGATGGAGACCGCCTTTGCGCACTTCGCGGACGAGGCCGGGCGGCTCGATCTTCTCTTCAACAACGCGGGTATCTTTGGTCCCTCCGCCACCATCGACGAGGTGCCGGTCGAAGAGTTCGACAAGGTGGTCGCGGTCAACCTGCGCGGCATGTTCATCGCCGCACGGCTGGCCTTTGCGCAGATGCGGCGGCAGGCACCGCAGGGTGGCCGGATCGTCAACAACGGCTCGATTTCAGCGCATGTGCCGCGGCCGGGATCGGTCTGCTACACCGCCACCAAGCACGCGGTGACCGGGCTGACGCGCAGCCTGTCGCTCGACGGGCGCGCCTTCGATATCGCCTGCGGGCAGATCGACATCGGCAACGCCGAGACCCCGATGGTGGCGGCGCTCAGGGCGACCCGGCCCGACATGCAAACGATGGCGGTGGCGGATGCGGCCCGCGCGGTCCTCTACATGGCCGGACTGCCGGCCGAGGCGAACGTGCAGTTCATGACCGTGATGGCAACCAGGATGCCTTATATCGGCCGCGGCTGAAGCTTGTCGGGCTCGCTCGGAGCATCGTCCATATGATCTTCGACGGTGCGCCCGCCCCCATGGTGGACGCTGCCCGGAGGTTCCCGCAGGGCGATCCGTCGCGAAAAGCCAGGCCAGGATGAGTTCTGCCAGAATTGACGACCGCTCTCATTCTCCTCCGGGGCGTCAGCTCCGGATCGCGCCCGACCCCGCCCCCCCAGGGCGGGCGCGATTGCGCCCAGAGGCGGTGGTTCAATCGGGAGTCATCCTGCCCTAGATCGCCGGCCGGAAAACCTGAATCGCCTCCTGTCCCTGTTCCGCCCGGCGGCACCGCCGGGCAGCCCCATGCCGAAGGCATGCCTGCGGCACGACCCGCCCCCCGGGCGGGGGCTTCTCCCCCGCCCGCGGTCGCGGGCTGCCCTCGGTCTGTTCGCCGGAGCGTTGCAGATTGACCGGACGATCCTTTAGCCGCCGGCGCGGATCAGCGCGTCGACATGGGCCGCGCCGCTTTCGGCCAGCGCATTGAGGTCGTAGCCGCCTTCGAGGCACGACACCACCCTGCCGCCGCAATGGCGCGCCGCGATCTCGCACAGCCGGTCGGTGACCCAGGCGAAATCCGCGGTTTCCAGCATCAGGTTGGCCAGCGGGTCGGCCTTGTGGGCGTCGAACCCCGCCGAGATGAACAGGAACTCGGGCGCGAACGCCTCGAGCGCGGGAAAGACCTGCGCCTCGTAGGCGGCGCGAAAACCCGCGCCCGCCGTTCCCGGCGCCAGCGGCAGGTTCAACAGGTTGCCGTGCCGCCCGCGATCTTCGGCCGCGCCGGTGCCGGGCCAGAGCGGCATCTGGTGCGACGACACCGCCAGCGCGCGGGGCTCGTTTCGCAACAGGTCCTGGGTGCCGTTGCCGTGATGCACGTCGAAATCGACCACCGCCACCCGCGCCAGCCCGTGCCGGTCGAGCGCGTGTTTCGCCGCGATGGCGACGTTGCCGAACAGGCAAAACCCCATCGGCGTCTCCCGCTCGGCATGGTGCCCCGGCGGGCGGGCGGCGACAAAGGCGTTCGCCGCCTGCCCCGCCATCACCGTGTCGACCGCCCCTATCGCGCCGCCCGCGGCCCGCAGCGCCGCGCCCCACGATCCGGGCGACAGAAAGGTGTCGCCGTCGAGCTGCGCAAACCCCTCGGCCGGCGCGGCATCGCGGATACGCGCGACGTAGCCGCGCGGATGCACCAGGCACAGGTCATCCTCGGCCGCCTCGGGCGCCTCGACCCGCGCCAGCGCCTTGCCTTTGAGCGCCGGCAGCAGATGCTCGAGCCGGGCCACGCGCTCGGGGTGGCCGGGCGGGGTGATGTGCGACAGGCAGGCGTCATGGGTCAGAAGGGCGGTGGTCATTTCGGTCTCCGGCGGCGGCTGCTGCGAGCCTAAGCCGCGTGCCACGGTTGTCCAGACCGGACTTGCCGGAAACGCGAGCGCGTGCAACTCTTTGCCATGGCACAGGAAACGGCAGCCCCGGCGGATACGGCAGAAAACGCGCAGGAGATCGCCCTGGGCGTCTGGGACCAGATTCAGGATTTCGGCCTCGATCTGCTCAGACCGTGGAACGCCTATCAGGCGTTGATCGTGGTCGGGCTCGCCATCGTCGCCCATGTCCTGATGAAGGTTCTCGGGCCGCGCTTTCATGCCTGGATGCGCGCCCGCGAAGGCTGGCCGAAGTGGCGGATGCGCTTTCTGGTGCTGCTGCACCGGCGGCTGCGGCTGGTGTTCTTCGTGGCGATGATCTGGCCGCTCGTCTGGACGATGCGAGAGGTGACGTGGCCCAGCCGGTCCTATCTGCTGGTATTCGTGGCCCAACTGGCGCTGGCATGGCTGGTGATCGCCATCGTCACCCGGCTCATCGCCAACGGCTTTGCCCGCTCGGTGGTGCGCTATGTCGGCTGGACATGGGTCACGCTGGCCATTCTGGGGCTGACGGACGAGGCGCAAAGCCTGCTGGACAGCGCCGCCATAGAGGCCGGCGACATGCACCTGTCGCTGTGGGTCATCCTGCAGGCGATGGCGGCGATCGTCGCGCTGACCATCGCGGCACGGTTCGTGTCGATGACGACCGCCGCGCGGATCAGGCGCAACGCGGAAATCTCGCCCTCGATGCAGGTGCTGGCAATCAAGTTCCTGCAGGTGGTGCTGTACGGCGCCGCGTTCTTCATCGGGCTCAAGGTGGTGGGGGTGGACCTGACCGGCCTGGCGGTGCTGTCGGGCGCCATCGGCGTCGGCCTGGGCTTCGGTCTGCAGAAGGTCGTCTCGAACCTCGTCTCGGGCATCATCATCCTGCTCGACAAGTCGATCAAGCCGGGCGATGTCATTTCGCTCGGCGATACTTTCGGCTGGATCAACAGCCTGGGCGCGCGCTATGTCTCGATCACCACGCGCGACGGCCGGGAATACCTGATACCCAACGAGGACCTGATCACCGGGCAGGTGGTCAACTGGTCGCATTCCAACGATTTCGTCCGGCTCGACGTCTATTTCGGCACCGCCTACCGCGACGACCCGCACGAGGTGCGCCGCATCGCCATAGAGGCCGCGCGAAACGTGGAAAGGGTGCTCAGCTTCAAACGGCCGGTCTGCCATATCGTCGGCTTCGGCGACAGCTCGGTCGACTATATCCTGCGTTTCTGGATTTCCGATCCCACCGGCGGGCTGACCAATATCCGCGGCAATGTCTACCT
>CAZNMK010000206.1:0-5537 GCA_964574045.1 uncultured Roseovarius sp.
CATCCCGGTGCTGCCGACGGTGCATTACAACATGGGCGGCATTCCCACGAACTACTGGGGCGAGGCGCTGAACCCGACCAAGAGCGACCCCAACGCCGTGGTGCCGGGCCTGATGGCGGTGGGCGAGGCCGCCTGCGCCAGCGTCCACGGCGCCAACCGGCTGGGCTCGAACTCGCTCATCGACCTGGTGGTGTTCGGCCGCGCGGCGGCGATCCGGGCCGGGCAGGTGGTCGATGCCGAGAGCGCGGTACCGGCAACGAACACGGCCGAGGTCGACAAGGCGCTGGCGCGCTTCGACGCGCTGCGCCACGCCGACGGGGCGTTGCCCACCGCCGAGCTGCGCGAGGAGATGCAGCGCACCATGCAGGAGGACGCCGCCGTTTTCCGCACCGACAAGACGCTGGCCGAGGGCGTCAAGCGGATGGACGTGGTGGCGGCCAAGATGGACGATCTCAAGGTCACCGACCGCTCGATGATCTGGAACACCGACCTGATGGAGACGCTGGAGCTCACCAACCTCATGCCGAACGCGCTCGCCACCATCGCCGGCGCCGAGGCGCGCAAGGAAAGCCGGGGCGCCCACGCGAGCGAGGATCACCCCAAGCGCGACGACAAGAAGTGGCGAAAGCATACCATCGCCCGCCTCGACGGCCGCAAGGTGAGCCTGGGCTACCGCCCGGTGATCGAGGACCCGCTGACCGCCGAAGAAGAGGGCGGCATCAGCCTCAAGCGGATCGCGCCGAAGGAACGGACGTTCTGAGGCGATGCATGGGATGCGCGTCATAACCGGCCGCTGCCAAGCCGGCGCCCCGCGCGGAGCGCCGCGATGAGCGTCTGGCCGCAGCTCGGCATCGCGCCCGGTCCGGTGCTGCGTGTCTTCGGGCTGCGGCGGTCGGGCAATCATGCCGTGATCAACTGGCTGCAGCGCAACGCGCCGGGGGGCAGGGCGCTCTTCTTCAACAACTGCGCACCCGGGCGCGATCCGTTCGCGACCTTCCGCGCGGCCGAGATCGGCGGCCGCCGCGCCGCCGGGGCGGGGGCCGACGCCGGCGCCGTCGCGCGGCGGGCGGGCGACGGCGCGGCGCTGATCCTGTCTTACGAGGACGCGATGCCGGGGGGACGGCGCAAGCGGCCCATATCCGCCGGGATCGACGATGCGTCTGTCGATTTCGAGGTCATCGTGGCGCGCGGCTTTCTCAACTGGGCGGCGTCGATGGTGCGGAAACTGCAAGCCAACCCCGCCTATACCGCGCATCAGCGGGTGGCGATCGTGCTGAGGGCCGTGGCGACCTATTCGGCCATGCTCGAGCTGATCGCGGACGGGGACGCGCCCGGACGGGCGACGATCCGCTACGACGACTGGCGGACCTCGCCCGGCTACCGCGCCGGGCGGCTGGCGCGGCTGGGGTTCGAGAACCGCGACGACAGCCTGGGCGAGGTGCAGGGCTACGGCAACGGTTCGTCCTTTGCCGATACCGCCGAGACGGGCGAGGGCCTGCGCGCCGGCGAACGCTGGCGCGAGATGCAGGACGACCCCGAATACCGCATCGTGCTGTGGCTCGCCGCGCAGGATGCGGGGCTGTGCGAGGGGCTCGGCCGGGTCTTTCCCGACGATGCCGCGCGCCTTGCCCGCCTGACCGCCGCCGCGCCGCTCGATCCGGCCGCTACATCGACGCTTTCGGCACGCGGCGACGCGCCCGGGAATATCTTCAGGAGGAATTGACATGGTCCAGCTGGCACTGCCGAAGAACTCTCGCATCCGCACCGGCAAGACCTGGGCCAAGCCGGACGGGGCGACCAACGTGCGCAAGGTCCAGATCTACCGCTGGAACCCCGACGACGGGCAGAACCCGCGCGTCGACACCTATTTCGTCGACATGGACAGCTGCGGGCCGATGGTTCTGGACGCGCTGATCAAGATCAAGAACGAGATCGACCCGACACTGACCTTTCGCCGGTCCTGCCGCGAGGGGATTTGCGGGTCGTGCGCGATGAACATCGACGGCATCAACACGCTCGCGTGCATCTACGGCATGGACGAGATCAGGGGCGACGTGAAGATCTATCCGCTGCCGCACATGCCGGTGGTCAAGGACCTGATCCCCGACCTCACGCATTTCTACGCCCAGCACGCCAGCATCATGCCGTGGCTCGAGACCAAGTCGAACACGCCCGCGAAGGAATGGAAACAGTCGATCGAGGACCGCGAAAAACTCGACGGTCTTTATGAATGCGTGATGTGCGCCTGCTGCTCGACCGCCTGTCCGAGCTACTGGTGGAACGGCGACAAGTATCTCGGCCCGGCGGCGCTGTTGCATGCCTATCGCTGGCTGATCGACAGCCGCGACGAGGCCACGGGCGAGCGGCTCGACGATCTGGAAGATCCCTTCAAGCTCTATCGCTGCCACACCATCATGAACTGCACCAAGACCTGCCCCAAGGGGCTCAATCCGGCCAAGGCCATCGCCGAGATCAAGAAGATGATGCTGGAGCGCTCGGTCTGATCGCAGCGGCGCGCGGCGGGGGCGGGCGATGATCGTCGTCGCCGGGCTCGTCCTCGCCTTCGTGCTGATCCTCGTTTTCGGCCGCCGCGGCACCCGCGCCTGCCGCTGGCGCCGGCAGGGCGCGGGCTGGCGCTGTGTCAGCTGCGGTGCAGGGGCGCCCGGCCGGGGTGCCGGGCCGCCGAAGGTCTGCCTCGATCCTGGGCGCCCCGGACGCTGAGACGCACCTGCCCCGGCCCGGTGCGTGGCCCGCGCGCCGGGGGGCGCGGAAATTTCTGCCCGGTGCAAAAAAACATCTTGAGAAAATCCGCGATCGGACGCATATGCGCTGCCAAGACGCCAACGCACGCGCCTCTGTCACGGCGGTCGGGGTATCGAGCCCCGCGTACGGTTACGTAGCGACGGTAACGTCTCCCTTGGAAGTGAGCGGCCATATATGGCCGGGTCTATTGGAGATGACCATGAACGCATACGTGGCCGGCCCTTCGGGCGGCGTCGCAGTCGATTCCCGTTCCCGCATCGAAGCCTATCTGCAAACCGCCCGATTCGAGCGCCCGACCCTGGTGCTGGATACCGAGGCGGTGACGCGCAATTACGCGGCGCTGGCACAGGGGCTGGGGCGCGCGCGCATCCACTAGGCCGTCAAGGCCAACCCCGCCCCCGAGATCGTCAGGGCGCTGGTCGCAGCGGGCTCGGGCTTCGACGCCGCGAGCCGCGCCGAGATAGAGCTTTGCCTTGCTTGCGGTGCGGCGCCTGAACGGGTCTCGTTCGGCAACACGATCAAGCGGCCGGCCGACATCGCCTTTGCCCACCGCGCCGGCATCCGCCTTTTCGCCGCCGATGCCGAAGAGGAGATCGCCAAGATCGCCGAGCACGCGCCGGGCGCAGAGGTCTATATCCGCCTGCTGGTCGATGCGTCGCCCGCCGACTGGCCGCTGTCGCGCAAGTTCGGCTGCTCGCACGATCAGGCGATCGCGCTCTTGGGTCTGGCGGCGGAGCGGGGGCTCAATCCCGTCGGGCTGTCGTTCCATGTCGGCAGCCAGACCCGGCGGGCCGGGATGTGGGCGCCGGTGCTGGATGGCATCGCCCGGGCATGGCACGCCGCGCGCGCGGCCGGCTACGATCTCGATCTGCTGAACATCGGCGGCGGCTTTCCCGCCTTCTACGGCGAAGAGGTCGACGCGCCCGAACTCTACGGCCGCCGGGTGATGGAACTGGTGTCCGAGCGCTTCGGCCCGGTGCCGCGCGTGATGGCCGAGCCCGGCCGCGGGCTGGTGGCCGAGGCGGGCATGATCGCGGCAGAGGTGCTGCTGGTATCGCGCAAGTCGGCGGACGATCTGCACCGCTGGGTCTATCTCGACATCGGCAAGTTCTCGGGCCTGGCCGAAACCATGGACGAGGCGATCCGCTACCAGTTCGTCACCGACCGCGATCACGAGCGCAGCGGGCCCTGCATCCTGGCCGGACCGAGCTGCGACAGCGCCGATGTGCTCTATGAACGCCGGATGGTCGATCTGCCGCTGGGGCTCAGGGCCGGCGACCGGGTAGCGATCCGCGCCTGCGGCGCCTACACCTCGACCTATGCCAGCGTCGGTTTCAACGGCTTTCCGCCGCTCGATGTCGTGGTGATCTGAAACCGGGTTTAAACCGGCACCGTTTCGGGGCACTCTGCGGCAACCGCCGCAGAGGGAGCGCCGCCGATGACGACCATGCCAGAGGATGCCGAGGCACGCCGCGCCGTGCCGCCGGTGATCTGCTACGCGACCGAGACTCTGCCGGCGCCCGACCTGGCGCTCTACGCCGCGGCGCGGGCGGGTGCGGAAAAGACTGCCGAGGTCACGGTCGCGCCGCGCGAGGCCGATACCTTTCGCGTCGTTGCGGGGCAGTTTTTCCGCATCGCCAGCGTCGAGGGGCCGCAGGTGGGCGATCTCAACCTGTGGAACGCGCACGACCTTTCCGAGCGCTTCTATTCGGGCAAGACGCGGGCGCTGCACGGCAGCCATCTGGGCACCGGCGCGCGGATGTGGTCGGCCCTGCCGCATCTGCGGCCGATGGCGACGATCGTCGACGATACGCTGGACTGGTACGGGATCGACGCCTTCGGCGGCGCGGTGCACGACGTGATCGGCACCCGCTGCGATCCCTATACCGGCAACCTGCTGAAGGGCACGCAGTACCACCGCTGCTGCCATTCCAACCTGACGCGCGCGCTGGCCGACGAGCTGGGGATGAGCCTCGCCGAGGCCGAGGGCCATGTCCACGACGTGCTCAACGTCTTCATGTGCACCGGGTTCACCCGCGACACCGGGCAGTACTTCATGAAGGCCAGCCCCGTGCGTCCGGGCGATTACCTGGAGTTCTTCGCCGAGATCGACCTTCTGGGCGCGCTTTCCGCCTGTCCGGGGGGCGATTGCTCGACCGAGCATTCCAGCGACGCCGCCCCGTGTCATCCGCTGCTGGTCGAGGTCTTCGCCCCCCGCCCGGGCGCGCTGGCGGGCTGGCAAGGCCCGCCGCCCAACGGCTACGACCGCAGCCATGGGCGCTGACACTGCTGCCGATGGAAACCGCCGGCGTTCTGTGTCACGATGGCGCAAACAGTCGGGGAGTCTCATGGCGGGGCCTGAATTCTGGGTGTCGGTCGGAAGTACCTACAGCTATCTGACCGTCGCGCGCCTGCCCGCCATCGAGGCGGCGACGGGCATCAACTTCGACTGGCGCCCGTTCAGCGTGCGCGAAATCATGGTCGAGATGGACAACGTGCCCTTCGCCAGAAAACCGGTCAAGGCGGCCTACATGTGGCGCGATATCGGTCGCCGGGCGGCGATGTATGGGCTGGCGCCCAAGCTGCCGGCGGACTATCCGCTGCGGGATTTCGTCCGCGCCAACCGCGTTGCGATACTGGCGCGGGCGCAGGGCTGGTGCCGCGAATATATGGTCGAGACCTACCGGCGCTGGTTCGAATGTGCCGAACCCGCCGGCGGCGACGCCAACCTGCGCGCGACGCTCGCCGGGCTTGGCAAGGATCCCGCCGCGATC
>CAZNMK010000207.1:0-5536 GCA_964574045.1 uncultured Roseovarius sp.
ACCGACCTGGCGGTCAACGGCCGGGGCATGCTGCCGGTGGCGCTCCTGAGCGATGTCAACGTATCCGGCAGCGACGCGCAGATGCTGCTGACGACCACCGGCTCGTTCCGCATCGACGCCGAGGGACGTCTGGTCACCGAATCGGGCCTGGTACTGCTGGGCTGGCCGGCCAATCCCGACGGCACCGTGCCGGAGTTTCCGCGCGATACCGACGACCGGCTGGAACCGGTGCGCATCAACGTCAATCAGCTCGACGGCGAGCCGACGACGCGGATAGATCTCGGCGTCAACCTTCCGGCGACGGAGACCGAAGCGGGCGCCACCGGCGCCAGCCAGCATCTGTCGGTGCAATATTTCGACAATATCGGCATATCCCGCAACCTGGATTTCGAGTTCACGCCGACGGTGCCGGGCAGCGGATCGTCGAACGAGTGGACGATGGTGATCACCGATTCGGCACAGGCGGGCGCGGTGATCGGTGAATACACCCTGACCTTCGCCGACTCGCGCAGTTCGGGCGGCACGCTGCAGGCGGTTGCCGCCGTTTCCGGCGGTGCCTACGACCCGGCCACCGGCGCCGTCATCGTCAATGTCGACGGCGGCCCGATGGAGCTCTCGATTGGCGAACTGGGCTCGAACGGCGGGCTGACCCAGCTTTCCGACAGTTTCGCGCCGCTCTCGATCACCAAGGACGGCTCGCCCGTCGGCAACATGGTCTCGGCCGAGGTCGACCAGAACGGGTATGTTCACGCGTCCTTCGACACCGGCATCACCCGGATCATCTATCAGGTGCCGCTGGTCGACGTGCCCAACCCCAACGGGATGGTGGCGATGGGGCATCAGACCTATCTGCCCTCGCCCGACAGCGGCTCGTTCTTCCTGTGGGACGCCGGCGACGGCCCCACCGGCGAGGTCGCCGCTTTCGCGCGCGAGGAATCGGCCACCGATATCGCCGGCGAACTGACCGCCATGATCCAGACCCAGCGCGCCTATTCGTCGAACGCCAAGGTCATCCAGACCGTCGACGAGATGCTGCAGGAAACCACCAACATCAAACGCTGAGCGCGGCTTCCGGCCGGGCCGGACCGCTGACCGAAGGGGAAAGCCATGAGCATCTCCAGCGCCCTGTCCAACGCGCTGAGCGGGCTGACCGCCAGCTCGGCGCAGGCGCAGGTCGCCTCGGCCAACATCGCCAACGCGCTGACGCCGGGATATGCGCCGCGGGCGCTCGAACTGTCCGCCCGGGGCATCGGCCGCGCCGGCGGGGTCATGGTGCAGGGCCTGGTCCGGCAGGTCGATCCGGGGCTCCTGAGCGCCCGCCGCGGCGCCGACGGCGAGCTCGCCCGCGCCGAGGTCAGGGCCGGCTTCCAGGCCGATCTCGAGATCCTGGCGGGCACCCCGGACCAGCCCGGTTCGCTTTCCGGGCGGCTCGCGGCGCTGGAGGCCAGCCTCGTTACCGCCGCCGCCAGACCCGAAGAGGACAGCCGCCTGCGTGCGGCCGTACAGCAGGCCGCCGGCCTCGCCGCCAGGTTCAACGAGATGTCGCGGACCATCCAGCAATGGCGCAGCGATGCCGAGACCGGGATCGAGCGCGCGGTCGCCGATGTCAACGACCGTCTGCGCGAGGTGCATGCGCTCAACGCCCGCATCGCGGATGCCGCCAATTCGGGTCATCCGGTGGCTGCGTTCGAGGACCAGCGCCGGGTCGCGCTCGACCGGCTGGCGGAACTGGTCCCGATCCGGCTGGCGGCGCGCGACAGCGGCGCCGTCGCCATATATTCGACCGACGGCGCGCTACTGCTCGACGGCCGCCCGGCCGAACTGGGCTTTGTCGCCGGCAACGCCGTCATGCCCCACATGACCGCCGGGAACGGGCTGCTGAACGGGTTGACGCTGAACGGCCGGGCGATCGCGCCGCCCTCCGGGGGCGGCCGGATCGCCGGTCTGTTCGAGCTGCGCGACGACATGGCGACCGACGCGCAGGCGCAGCTCGACGCGCTGGCGCGCGACCTGGTCGAGCGGATGCAGGACCCCGCGCTCGACCCCACCCGCGCGCCGGGCGATGCGGGGCTCTTTGCCGATGCCGGCGCGGCCTTCGATCCGGCCAATGAAACCGGTCTGGCGCAGCGCATATCGCTCAACGGTTGGGTCGACCCCGAGGCGGGCGGCGCGGTCTGGCGGCTGCGCGACGGGCTTTACGCCGGCGCGCCGGGCGATGCCGGGCAGGCGGCGCTGCTGCACGACCTTTCCGCCGCGCTCGGCCGCCGGGGCGCGATGGCGTCGGGCGACCTCGGCCGGACCGATCGCGACCTGTCCGGGCATGCCTCGGCGCTGGTGTCGCGGATCGGCCAGGACCGCCTGTCGCTCGACCGGGGCATGGCGTCGGCGTCGGCGCAGCAGACCGCCCTGCTGGAGGCCGAACAGGCGATGGGTGTCGATACCGATGCCGAGATGCAGCGCCTGCTGCTGATCGAACAGGCCTACGCCGCCAACGCGCGGGCGATCGAGGTGATCGGCGGGCTGATCGACCAACTGCTGGGGATCTGACGCATGCCACTGACGTCTATCGGCGATCTGTCCCGCGGGTTTGCTCTGAAACGCCAGAGCGTGGCGCTGAAACGGGCCCTGACGCGGCTGGGCACCGAGGTGTCGACCGGCCGCGCCGCCGACCCGGTTTCGCAGCTCGGCGGGAATACCGCCCGGCTGTCGCAGATAGAGCGCGATCTCGTCCTTGCGGCCAGCTATCGCGACAGCGTGCGGGAGGCACGGCTGAGCGCCGAAACGATGCAGGTCTCGATGCAGCGCATCGGCGCCGACACCGACAGCCTGATCGACACGCTGGTGCTGACGGGCGCGGATACTCGCCCGGCCGGCATTTCGCTCGCCGCGGCCGAGGCCGGCGCGACCCTGGAAAGCGTCGTTTCGGCGCTCAATACCGGGGCGGCCGGCCGGCACCTCTTTTCCGGCACGGCGGTCGATGCCGCCCCGCTGATCGCGGCCACCGACATCCTGGCAGAGCTGCGCACCGCGATGGCCGGCGCCCGCACGCCGGCCGACGCGCTCGCCGCCGCCGACAGCTTCTTCGACACCCCCGGCGGCGTCTTCGAGACGCTTGTCTACCGCGGCTCGGCGAACGATCCGGCCCCGGTCGACCTGGGCGGAGGCGAAACCGCCGCGCTGGGCGTGCGCGCCGACGACGACGCGTTCCGCGACACGCTGAAATATGCCGCCCTCGCCGCGCTCGCGGGCGATGCCGGGCTGGCCATGACCGATGGCGCCCGCCGCGGCACGCTGGATCTGGCGCTTGACGGGCTGCTGGGCGCCAGGGATGCGCAATCGGGTCTGCGGGCCACGCTGGGGCTGGCGGAAAACCGCATCGCGCAGGCGGCCACCCGGACCGAGGCCGAGACCGCCGCGCTTGGGATGGCCCGCAGCGCACTGGTGTCGGTCGACCCCTACGAGGCCGCGACCGAGCTCGAGGCCGTGCGCCTGCAGCTCGAGACCGTCTATTCCGTCACCGCCCGCCTTTCCCGTCTCAGCCTGGTGAATTTCCTGTCATGATTCGCATCCTTCTGCCCGTTGTCGCCGCTGTCGCAATCGCCCTGTCAGGGGCCCCCGCGCCCGGCGCCGCGATCAGGATCAAGGACCTCGTCGATTTCGACGGCGTGCGCGGCAACGACCTGGTCGGCTACGGGCTGGTGGTGGGGCTGAACGGCACCGGCGACGGGTTGCGCAACGCGCCCTTTACCGAAGAGATCATGTCGAACATCCTCGAACGCCTGGGCGTCAACGTCACCGGCGAGCAGTTCCGCCCCAAGAATGTGGCCGCCGTGGTCGTGACCGCCAGTATGCCGCCCTTCGCGCGCGCGGGCTCGCAGATCGACGTCACCGTTTCGGCCATCGGCGACGCCGACAGCCTGCTCGGCGGGACGCTGGTGATGACCCCGCTCAACGCCGCCGATGGCGACATCTATGCCGTGGCGCAGGGGACGATCATCGCCGGCGGCGCCTCGGCCCGGGGCGAGGCCGGCAGCGTGGTCGAAGGCGTGCCCACCGCCGGCACCATTCCGTCCGGCGCGCGGATCGAGCGCGAGATCGAGTTCGAACTGTCGAGCCTGAGCCAGGTCAGGCTGGGACTGCGCGAGCCCGATTTCACCACCGCGGCCCGGATCGAGACGGCGATCAACAGGGCGTTCGGGCGCCGCGTGGCGCTGATGCTCGACCCCGGTACGGTGCGGCTCGACGTCGGCGCCACCGGCAGCCAATCGACCGCGCATGCGCTGCGCCAGGTCGAGAACCTGCTGGTCGAGCCCGAGCGCAAGGCGCGGGTGGTCGTCGATCAGCGCTCGGGGACCATCGTCATGGGCGAGGATGTGCGCATCTCGCGGGTGGCGGTCGCCCAGGGCAACCTGACCTTGAGGGTCGAGGAGATGCCGCTGGTGTCGCAGCCGAATCCGTTTTCCGAAGGCGATAGCGTGGTCGTGCCGCGCACCCGGGCCGGGCTGGAGGAAGAGCCGGGGATCGGCCTGGCCGAGGTGCCCGAGGGCACCAGCCTGTCGCAGGTGATCGCCGGGCTCAATGCGCTGGGCACCTCGCCGCGCGACATGATCGACATCCTCAAGAGCATCAATGCCGCCGGGGCACTGCACGCGGAATTCGTGGTTCGCTGAACGCGGCGCAGGGCGTTCCGCGGGCCGTCGGCGCAGTGGGCGGTGTCAGGGTTCGGGGTTCCCGGTCGTGGCGCCAGGCGGGGGGCTGCCGGGGGGTGCCCCCCCCCCCCCGCGTTCAGCGAACCACGATTGCATATGACTAGAGGATCGCAGGCAGGCGGCAGGCGGCAGGCGGCGCGGCTCGGGGGTGCGCGACCCGGCCCGCCCGGCCGGTGGCAGGCGCGCCCGCTGCGGGCGGTCCGGTGCCCTCTGGCAGGCCGGCAAGGCGGCGGATGCACGGGACGCCAATGCCGCCGGAGCGTCAGAAATAGCCCCGCACCAGGGCGTCGGCGATCAGCGTCCAGCCATCGGCGATGACGAAGAACGCCAGCTTGAAAGGCAACGAGACCACCACCGGCGGCACCATCATCATGCCCATCGACATCAGCACCGCCGCCACCACAAGATCGATGATCAGAAAGGGCAGGAACACCAGGAAACCGACCTGGAAGGCGCGCGCGATCTCCGAGAGCAGGAAGCTGGGCACCAGCACCGACAGCGGTGCGTCGGCGGCGGCCATCGCCGCGCCGCCCTGGGGCCTGAGCGCGCCGAGGGCGGCAAGGGTTTCGGGGTCGACGCGGCCGGCCATGAAGGTGCGGAATGGCCCCAGCACCAGCGGCACCGCGGTTTCGGCGTCCATCCTGCCATCCAGCAGCGGGGCGATGCCCGCCGCCCAGGCCTGGGAAAAGACCGGTTCCATAACGAAATAGGTCAGGAACAGCGCCAGGCTGACGATCAGCATGTTGGGCGGCGACTGCTGCAGGCCGATGCCCTGGCGCAGGATCGCCAGCACCGTGACGATGAAGGGAAAGCAGGTGATCATGATC
>CAZNMK010000208.1:0-5513 GCA_964574045.1 uncultured Roseovarius sp.
CGCCTCGGCCTGCGCGAGACGGTGTTTGTCGGTCTGTCCATCGGCGGCATGATCGGCCAGGGGCTGGCGGCGCAACGCCCCGACCAGGTGCGCGCGCTGGTGATGTCGAACACCGCCGCCCGCATCGGCACCCGCGAGATGTGGCAGGACCGGATCGACACGGTGCGCACCGGCGGGATCGAGGCCATCGCCGACGCGGTGATGGCGCGCTGGTTCTCGCGCGATTTCCTGGCGTCGCCCGAACTTGCCGCCTGGCGCGCGATGCTGGTCTCGCAACCGGCCGAGGGCTATGCCGGCTGCTGCGCGGCGATCGCGGGCACGGATCTGCATTCCTCGACCAGCCGGTTGCGCCTGCCGGTGCTGGCGATAGCCGGGTCCGAGGACGGCGCCACCCCGCCCGACCTGGTACGCGAAACCGCGTCCCTGGTGCCGGGGTCGGAATTTCACCTGATCGGGGGCGCGGGCCACCTGCCCTGCGCCGAAAAACCCGGGGAATATGCGCGGATTCTGGGCGGCTTCCTGCGCCGGATCGGCCATATCTGACGCGGCGGCCCCGCCCGCCCGGCGTTTCGCGCTTGCACGGGCCGGGGAATCGCGTTCAGGCTGACCGTCAACATCGGCGTGGGGGAGGAAGCCATGCAAACCATCCGGGCTGCCGTCTGCCATGAATTCGGCCAGCCGCTCGTCGTCGAAGAGGTGTGCCTGCGCGCGCCCCGAACGGGCGAGATCGAGGTCACGCTCGAGGCGGTCGCCATCTGCCATTCGGACATTTCCTATGCCGAGGGCGCCTGGGGCGGCACGCTGCCGGCGGTCTATGGCCACGAGGCGGCGGGACGGATCAGCGCATTGGGCGGCGGCGTTTCCGGCCTGGTCGTTGGCGACCCGGTCGTGGTGACGCTGATCCGCGCCTGCGGGCGATGCCCCAGCTGCGCCGCCGGCCGGCCGACGGGATGCGAGACAGACCATGACGGCGACAGCGGACCCCTGCAGACCGCTGCGGGCGGCCCCCTCCACCAGGCCATGGCCTGCGGCGCATTCGCCGAAAAGGCGGTGGTGGACCAGAGCCAGGCGGTCCGTATCCCCGGCGACATGGACATGGCTGCAGCGAGCCTGCTGGCCTGCGGGGTCATTACCGGCGTCGGCGCGGCGGTGAACGCCGCCCGGCTGCGCGCGGGGCAGGACGTGGTCGTGATCGGCGCCGGCGGCGTTGGGCTCAACGCCATCCAGGGCGCGCGCATCGCCGGGGCGCGCCGCATCGTGGCGGTGGACATGACCGAGGAAAAGCTCGCCGACGCCCGCGCCTTCGGCGCCACCGACGGGGTGCTCGCCACCGCCGAGGCGCCGTGGCGCGCGGCCAAGGCGGCGCTGGGGCGCGGCGCGGATGCGGTTTTCGTCACCGTCGGCGCACCGCGCGCCTATGACGAGGCGCCGCGCTACCTGGCCGGGGGCGGACGGGTGATCATGGTCGGCATGCCGGCAAGCGGCGCGATGTCGCAATACGAGCCGGCCAATTTCGCCGCCGCCGGACAGGGCATGATCGGATCGAAAATGGGCGATGTGGTGATCGCCCGCGACATCCCGTGGATGATCGACCTTTACGGGCAGGGGCGGCTCAAGCTCGACGAACTCATCTCGCGTCGCTGGCGGCTCGACCGGATCAACGAGGCCATCGCCGACACCAGGGCGGGCAACGCCCGGCGCAACGTCATCGTCTTCGACCCCGCCCGCTGATCTTCATCCGGCCGCAAATACCCCGGGGGTCCGGGGGCAGGCCCCCGCCACGCGCCACCGAAACGAGGAGCCGATCATGGAACTTGCCGACCTCGACATCATCGTCACCGCGCCGCCGGCGCCGGGCTGGGGCGGGCGCTACTGGATCCTCGTCAAGCTCACCACCGATACCGGCATCACCGGCTGGGGCGAATGCTATGGCGCCGCGGTCGGCCCCGCCGCCATGCGCGCGGCGATCGCGGACGTCTTTGCCCGCCACATGCGGGGCGAGAACCCCGAGAATATCGAGCTGATGTTTCGCCGCGCCTATTCCTCGGGCTTTACCCAGCGCCCCGACCCGACCGTCATCGGCGCGTTCTCGGGGCTCGAAATCGCCTGCTGGGACATTCTCGGCAGGGCGCGCGAACGCCCGGTCTGGGCGCTGATGGGCGGACGGATGAACGAGCGCATCCGCGCCTATACCTATCTCTATCCCCTGCCCCATCACCGCCTGCCCGATTTCTGGGTCTCGCCCGAAATGGCCGCCGAAGCCGCCGCCGACTGCGTCAACCGCGGCTACACGGCGGTGAAATTCGATCCGGCCGGCCCCTATACCATCCGCGGCGGGCACATGCCGGCGATGTCGGACATCGCGCTCTCGGTCGCCTTCTGCCGCGCCATCCGCGGCGCGGTGGGCGACCGGGCCGACCTGCTCTTCGGCACCCACGGCCAGTTTTCCACCGCCGGCGCGATCCGGCTGGGCCAGGCCATCGAACCCTTTTCGCCGCTCTGGTTCGAGGAACCCGTGCCGCCCGACAGCGTCGCGCAGATGGCGCAGGTCGCCCAGCGCGTGCGCATCCCCGTCGCCACCGGCGAACGGCTGACCACCAAGGCCGAATTCGCCCCCGTCCTGCGCCAGGGCGCGGCGGCGATCCTGCAACCGGCGCTGGGGCGCGTGGGCGGCATCTGGGAGGCGCGAAAGATCGCCGCGATGGCCGAGGTCTACAACGCCCAGATGGCGCCGCATCTCTATGCCGGGCCGGTCGAATGGGCGGCCAATATCCACCTCGCCGCCTCGATCCCTAATATCCTCATGTGCGAGACCATCGAGACCGAATTCCACGCCCGCCTGATCGGCCGCACGATCCGGGTCGAGGAGGGCTTCATCGCCCCGCCCGAGGCGCCCGGTCTCGGTATCGAGGTGGACGAGGCGCTGGCCCGCGCCCACCCCTACGAGGGCGACGGGCTGCACCTGCAGATGCAGGAAGCCCCCTGCGACTACGTCCACGGCAACGTCTTTGCCGGCGGTGCGCCGCCCAAGGAGCAATAGCGCGCGCATCGCAGGATTGAATGCCCGATACCAATATCTGTGGATAACCTTGCCGTTCAGATCGGATCAGGGCAACAGCGCGAGCCACACCCAGGCAGTCAGCACGGTCAGCGCCGTGGCCACCAGCACCGCGGTCGCCGCCACCCGCATCGCCCGGCGATAGATCGAGGCGAAGATGTAGGCGTTCACCCCCGGCGCCATCGCCGCCGTCAGCACCGCCGAGCGCGTCGCCTCGACCGGCAGCGCCAGAACCACCCCCAGCCCGCGCGTGATCGCCGGATGGAGCACGAGCGAGATCAGGCAGATGTAGAGGACGATGCGCAGGTCGCCCTCGGCGCGATAGCTGGCCAGCACCCCGCCCATGCCGAAGATCGCCGCCGGCAGGGCCGCGCGCACCATCAGGTCGAGCGCGTCGTCGAGCACGCCGGGCAGCGGCATCCCGGAGAGGTTGACCGCGAAACCCGCGCCGATGCCGAGGATCAGCGCGTTCGAGAACATCGCCTTCAGCACCCGCCCGACGACGGCGAAACCCGCCTGCCCGCGCGCGCGCACCACTTCCATCGCGGAGATGCCGACGCCGTAGCAGAACGGCGAATGCAGCGCGATGATGGCATAGTTCGCCTGCAGCGCATCCGCGCCATAGGCGCGTTCGGTCAGCGCCAGACCCAGCAGGACCGAGTTGGAAAAGAGGCAGCAAAAGCCGATGACGACCGCATCCTGCCAATCGCGCCCGAACAGGAACCGCGCGCCCATGAGCCCCAGCAGAAAGCCCGACAGCGATCCGGTGTAGAAACTGACCAGGAGGCGCCAGTCGAAGCTCTGCTGCAGATCGAGCCGAGCGATGGCGGTGAAAAGCAGGCAGGGAATGGCGAAGCTCTGCGTGAACCGCATCAGCCCGTCGATGCCCGCCGGGCTGAACCAGCCCCGCCAGACCGCCAGATAACCGAACCCGATCACCAGAAAGACGGGCAGGATGACATCGAGCAGCGCCTGCACGCGCCTCAGCCCTCGTAGACGATCGCCATCCCGTCGAAGGCAGGGGTGACATTCTGCGGGGTTTCATCGGCAAGGGTCCGGTAGTCGAGGTCGATATGCATGTTGGTCAGCACCGCCCGGCGCGGCGCCGCGCGTTCGATCCACTCGAGCGATTTCTCCAGATGGGTGTGCGTCGGGTGCGGATCGCGCCTGAGCGCGTCGAGCACCCAGCAGTCGAGGTCCATCAGCAGCGGCCAGCTGTCGCCGGGGATGTCCGAGACATCCGGCAGATAGGCCAGATCGCCCACGCGAAAGCCCAGCACGTCGATCGATCCATGCCGGACCGGGATCGGGCGCAGGGTGATCGGACCGCCCGCACCGTCGATGGTCACATCGCCTTCGATGGTGCGCATGTCCAGAATCGGTGGATAAGGCGAGCCTTCAGGTTGCACGAATGCATAACCGAACCGGGCATAGAGCACGTTCTGCGTGTCGCCGTCGGCCCAGACGGGCAGCCTTTCGCGCCGGTTGAAAACGATCATCCGCAGATCGTCGAGCCCGTGCACATGATCGGCGTGATAATGGGTATAGACCACCGCGTCCAGGACCCCGACCCCGGCATCGAGCAGCTGCGCACGCATGTCGGGCGAGGTGTCGATCAGCACGCCGGTGGTGCCGCCCTCGCCCGTGCGTTCGACCAGCATCGAGCAGCGCCGGCGGCTGTTGCGCGGCTCGCTGGGGTCGCAATCCCCCCAGTGCCCGCCCAGCCGCGGCACGCCGCCGGACGAGCCGCAGCCGAGAATGGTGAAGCGCGTCTGCCCCATCACGCCGCCGCCCGGGGAAAGAGGCGGTCGAAATTGGCCTCGGTCCGGGCCGCGAACTCGGGCCAGTCCATGCCGAATATCTCGGCGCCGACCCGGCCGGTATGCACCGTATAGGCGGGTTCGTTGCGCTTGCCGCGGTGGGGTGGCGGGGCGAGATAGGGCGCGTCGGTTTCGAGCAGGATGCGGTCGACGGGCGCGGCGCGGAAGATGTCGCGCAATTCCTGGCTCTTGGGAAAGGCCGCAATCCCCGACATCGACAGGTAAAACCCCAGATCGAGCGCCGTGCGCGCCAGTTTCGCACCTGAGGAAAAGCAGTGCATGACGCAGCCATAGGCGCCGCACTCGTACTCTTCGGTCAGGATGCGGGCGATGTCTTCGTCGGCGTCGCGCGCATGGACGATCAGCGGCAGGCCGGTTTCGCGCGCGGCGGCGATATGCACCCGCAAGCTCTGCTTTTGCACATCCGCGCTGTCGCCGGTGTAGTGATAGTCGAGCCCGGTTTCGCCGATGCCGACGAACTTGGGATGACGCGCCAGCGCCACCAGTTCGTCGATTGTGACCATCGGTTCCTCTGCCGCGCTCATCGGGTGGGTGCCGGCGGCGTAGTAGACCGGGGCGTGGGCCTCGGCGATGGCGCGCACGCGCGGCTCGTGCGCGAGCCGCGTGCAGATGGT
>CAZNMK010000209.1:0-5488 GCA_964574045.1 uncultured Roseovarius sp.
CAACCCCGAGATCATCATCGCCGACGAACCCGTCTCCGCCCTCGACGTCTCGGTGCAGGCGCAGGTGATCAACCTGATGATGGATCTGCAGCAGGAACTGGGGCTTTCCTATCTCTTCATCGCCCACGACCTGGCGGTGGTCCAGCACATCAGCCACCGCATCGGCGTGATGTATCTGGGCAAGCTGGTCGAGATCACCGACAAGCGCAGCCTCTTCCGTGCGCCCCAGCACCCCTATACCGAGGCGCTGCTGGCCTCGGTCCCGGTTCCCGACCCGCGCCGGCGCAAGACCCGCACCGTGCTCAAGGGCGACGTGCCCAGCCCGATGAAGCCGCCCCGGGGCTGCAACTTCAACACCCGCTGCCCGATCGCGGTCGATCGCTGCTTCAAGGAAGAGCCGCTCCTGCGCGAGGTCGCGCCGGGACACATGGCCGCCTGCCATCTGCGCTGAACCCGTCCGAACGCCAAGGAAAGCCCGCCCCATGACCCGACTGACCGGAACCGAACTGACCCGCACCCTGATCGCCTTCGACACCATCAGCCCGCCGGGCAACGAGGCCGGGTGCGCGCGCCATGTCGCCGCCCTGCTCGAACCGGCGGGCTTTCGCATCGCCTGGCACGACTGGCGGCCCGGACGCCCCAACCTGATCGCCACCCTGCCCGCGACCGAGGCCGCCGCGCGCGACGCCATTGTCTATTCCGGCCATCTCGACACGGTGCCGCTGGGCCAGGCTGAGTGGCGGTTCGATCCCTTTGCCGGCGAAATCCGCGACGGCCGCCTGTACGGGCGCGGCACCTCGGACATGAAGAGCGGCGTCGCGGCCTGCATCATGGCGGGCCTAGCGCTGGCGCGCGAACCGGTGCGCCGGGCCGAGGTGCGGCTGATCCTCAGCGCCGCCGAGGAAACCGGATGCGAGGGCGTGCTCGGGCTGGCGGAGCGCCCCGACCTGCTGGGCAGTTGCGCCGCGCTCGTCGTGGCCGAGCCCACCGACAACCGCCCCTTCGTCGGCCACAAGGGTGCGCTCTGGCTGTCGCTCGTGCATCGCGGAATTACCGCGCACGGCTCGATGCCGGAAAGGGGGCGCAATGCGATCTTCGCCGCCTGCGCCTCGATCGAGACGCTGCGCGGGTTCGATTTCGGGGTCGCGCCGCATCCGGTCATGGGCGGGCCGTCGCTCAACATTGGCACCATGTCGGCGGGCATGAACGTCAACTCGGTCCCCGATCTGGCGCGCGTCGGTGTCGACATCCGCTCGACCGTGGGCCAGAGCAACGCCGGCATCCGCGATGCCCTGGCCGCGGCGCTGGACGACGGCGTCGAGGTCGCGACGCTCACCGACATGGACCATGTCTATACCGATCCCGAAGACCCGTGGATAAAGCGCGCCTTCGCCACCGTGGCCGAGGTGACCGGCATGGCACCCGAGGTCGAGACCGCCACGTATTTCACCGACGCCTCGGTGCTGAAACCGGCGATGGGAGACCCGGCGACCCTGATCATGGGGCCCGGCGCGATGTCGATGGCGCACCAGACCGACGAATATTGCGAGACCGCGCTGATGGAGCCGTGCATCGAGGTGTTCACCCGTCTCGGCCGGGCGCATATCCTGTGAGATGGGCGCGCGGACCCGTTGCCTGGCCTGCGGCCGCGAGTTGAGCCGCCGCGCCCCTGTCTGTCCCGGTTGCGGCGCGGTGCAGCCGGTCCGGCCGCTCGGCGGGCTGATCGCGCTCGTGGTCCTGCTCGCCGGGCTCGTGGTCGCGACCGCCGTCGCCGTGCTCGGATTCTGACCGGCGTCCGCCCTTGCCGCTGCACGAGAGAAAGCCATGACCCGAGACCCCCTCGCCCTGCCTTTCGACACCGACGAGATGCTGGCCGGCCTGCGCCCATGGATCGAGACCGAAAGCCCCACCTTCGACGCCGCCGCCGTCAACCGCATGATGGACCTCGTCCAGCACGAGCTGGCGGTGCTCGGTGCCCGAACCGAGCGCATCCCGGGCCGCCAGGGCCTGGGCGACAGCCTGCGCGCGGCGCTTCCGCATCCGGGCGCGGGCGAGGGCGGCATCCTGCTGCTCGGCCACCTCGACACCGTCCATCCCCTCGGTACGCTGGCGGCGCTGCCGTTTCGCCGCGATGGCAAGCTCTGTTACGGCCCCGGCCTTCTGGATATGAAGGGCGGCATCTACGTCTATCTCGACGCGCTGCGCAAGCTGCTTGCGGCCGGGATCGGGACGCCGCTGCCGGTCACGGTGCTGCTGACCCCCGACGAGGAGACCGGCAGCCCCTCGACGCGCGCGCTGATCGAGGCCGAGGCCCGGCGGCACCGCTTCGTCCTGGTGCCCGAACCCGCCTGTCCGGATGGCAGCGCGGTGATCGGGCGCTATGCCATCGCGCGCTTTTCGCTGCAGACGCGCGGCCGGCCCAGCCATGCCAGCTGGACGCTCGATGAGGGCCGCTCGGCGATCGCGGAAATGGCGCGCAAGGTGGCCGAAATCGAGGCGATGAGCACTGCGGATTGTTCCTTTTCGGTCGGCGTCATCCGCGGCGGGCAGTGGGTCAACTGTGTCTCGTCGGTCTGCGATGCCGAGGTGCTGAGCATGGCCAAGACGCAGGGACTGCTCGACGCGGGGGTGGCGCGGATGCTGGCGCTCGGACAGGAGAATGGCGAGGTAACGCTCAACGTCCGGCGCGGCGTCACCCGCCCGGTCTGGGCGCCCGGCCAGCCCGGCACGATGGCCATGCTCGAGGTCGCACGCGCCATCGCCGCCGAGATCGGCTTCGAGTTGCCCGCCTGCTCGGCCGGCGGCGGCTCGGACGGAAACTTCACCGGCGCCCTGGGCCTTGCCACGCTCGACTCGATCGGGCTGCGGGGCAAGGGCCTGCACACGCTCGAGGAGCATGTCGAAATCGACAGCCTGGTCGAGCGCGCGAGGCTCGCCGCCGGGCTCTTCTGCCGTCTCGGCGCGTGATCGCGGGGTCGGCCAACAGACGTCCCCAGACCGCCCGGCGAGCGGGTGCGGCGGTCCTGTTGCCGGCGCCCGGTTGACTAGATCGCCGGCCAGAGAACCTGAATCATCTCCTGTCCCTGTTCCGCCCGGCGGCACCGCCGGGCAGCCCCATGCCGAAGGCATGCCTGCGGCACGACCCGCCCCCCCCGGGCGGGGGCTTCTCCCCCGCCCGCGGTCGCGGGCTGCCCTCGGTCTATTCGCCGGAGCGTTGCAGAATGACTGGACGATCCTTTAGCTGGCGCTTCACGCCGAGGATGCGGGTTGCCGGTGAGGGGCATCGCGATCACGGCCGATCGCGGTCGGGTGGCAACTGCTCATGCACCGTCTCGGGCTTTGCGGCGTCCCCGGCCGGCGCCAACCGCCACGCCGATATGGATACACGGTCCATTGTCGCATAGCTTGTATTGGCCGGTCTCGAGAGAACCGATTCGGTTGGTGCATCACGAAAGGAAATCCATGTACAGACACATTCTTGTTGCCACTGACGGGTCCGAGCTTTCTCTCAAGGGGCTCGAGCATGGGTTGGCACTTGCCAAAACGCTCGATGCGGAGGTCACGATCCTGACGGTGTCGGAGCCGCTGGACCCCGAAGCGGTGCAGGCGGCGGAACTGGCAGGCATCACGAATGCCGCCACACGCTACGATCAACAGATCGATATCGTCATGAAGGAACGCTTCGCTTTCCTCGAGGACCGCGCGCAGGACCACGGTGTCAAGGTAAACCTGACACATGAGATCGACCCTTCCCCCGCGCAGGCCATCGTCCGGACCGCCAGGTTGAGCGGGTGCGATCTGATCGTCATGTCGTCGCACGGGCGGCGGGGTCTGCAAAAGATGCTGCTCGGCAGCCAGACATCCGAAGTGTTGGTCAATACGTCCATTCCCGTGCTGGTCGTTCGGTAGGCGCGCCGAGAGCGGGTCCGGCCTTGTCAGAGCGATGAGTTTGCGACAGTCGGCGCTGCCCTTTGGCGTTCGCGAATGAGCGGGTCCGACCGGTTCCGTTACTTTCGAACCAGTCCCGAGATCGTTCGGCTCGCGGTGATGATCTATGTCCGGTTTGCGCGCTCGTTGCGAAACGCCGAGGACCTTCTTCGCGAACCTGGCATCGACGTGCGCCACGAGACCGTTCGATAGTGGTGGCAACGCTTCGGACCAATGTTCGCCTCGAGATCGGGAGACGCCGGATCGGGGGGATGCGGTCGAGCCAGTGGCGTTGGCATCTCGACGAGATGTTCGTGAAAATCAGCGGCGAACGTCGCTAACTGTGGCGGGCCATTGATCGCAAGGACGAAGTCATGGAGAGCTTCGTGACGAAGACCCGGGACAAGAAGGCGGCGTTGGAATTCATAAGGAAATCGCTGGAGCATGTTGCGTCCGATCGGAACCACCCGTCCCGGGCTCGACCCGGGACCTCATTCCACCGGCGCGGGGGGGCTCGGAGGCCGGGGCGGGCGTGAATCCGATCCGTTGCAACACGCCCCAAAGCGCTACGGCCCGGCCGGCGCGATCGTGACGGACAAGCTGCGCTCGTATGAAGCCGCGCTACGCGAACTCGGCATCGGCGACCGGCAGACGACAGGCCGCTGAAAAAACGATCGCGCGGAGAATTCGCACTTGCCTTTTCGAAGGCACGATCGGGCGATGCTGCGCTTGAGAGGAATGCGGAGTCTACAGAAGTTCGCCGCCGTCCCCGCCGCGGTCCACAATCACGTCAACACGGAACGCAGCCTCACTTCCAGATCGAATTTCAAGCAAGACCGCGCCGCCGTCCTCGCCGAGTGACGCGGTCCTTGCATGGCATGAGGGTCAGCGTCCCTGATCCAACGTGAACTGGTTCGAATTCGTCCGGCCACCGATTCGTCCTGTTGCGTTGCCCTGATCTGCGCCCCCCCAAGACGAAGCCGGGGGCTGCCAGCCCCCGGCGCCGTCGCGGATGTCGGCTGCCGCTCAGATATCCAGCGTGTGCTCCTGCTCCCAGCGCGAGAAGTGGGAGACGAAGGAATTCCATTCCTGCATCTTGAGCTTGAGGTAGGCGGCCGAGAATTCCTCGCCCATCCGGGTCTTCAGCACCTTGTTCCTGTCATAGGCACGCAGTGCGTCGAGCATGTTCTGCGGCAGCCTGGGCGCACCCTTCACCTTGTGGCCGTCCTTGTGCATGTCGATCTCCTGGGGCTTGCCGGGATCGGCCTTGGTGCGGATGCCGTCGAGGCCCGCGGCGATGATCGCGGCGGGCATGAGATAGGGGTTGGCCGACCCGTCGGGCAGGCGCAACTCCATCCGTCCGCCGCCCGGCACGCGCACCAGGTGCGTGCGGTTGTCGCCGGCCCAGGTGACGCGGTTGGGCGCCCAGGTCGCGCCCGAATCGGTGGTCGCCGCGCCGATGCGCTTGTAGCTGTTGACCGTCGGACAGCAGATGAACGTCATCGCGCTGCCATGCTTGATGACGCCGCCGAGGAAATGCTTGCCGGTCTCCGACAGGCCG
>CAZNMK010000210.1:0-5435 GCA_964574045.1 uncultured Roseovarius sp.
CGATCTTGCCGGCCTTGCGCACCCCGGCCACCAGCACGCCCTCGGGAAAGTCGATATCGCGCAGCGCGCTGCCGGCGATGGTCGAGGTCGACAGCACCTCGGCCTCGATCACCTCGGCCTCGGCGTCGCCCAGCGAATAGACCGAATGCACCCGCCCGTGCCGGATGTGCCGCAGGATCGAGCTGACGGTTGTCGCGCGCGGGTTGATGTAGGCGTCGATCCCGAGCGGATCCATCAGCGGCAGAAGCGTCGGGTCGTTGATCAGCGCGATGGCGAAGGGGCAGCCCTCGGCCTTGGCGCGCACCGCCGCCAGCATGTTGGTCTTGTCGTCGTCGGTCACGGTCAGGATCGCATCCGCGCGGTCGATGCCGGCCTCGGCCAGCAGCGTCTCGTCGAGCCCGTCGCCATTGAGCACGATGGTGCGCTCCAGCGACTCGGCGGCGCGTTCGGCGCGTTTGCGGTCGCGCTCGATCACCTTGGCGCGGACGTGGCGGCCGCGCGTTTCCAGCGCCTGAGCCACGGCCAGCCCGATATTGCCGCCGCCGACGATGACCAGCCGTTCCTGTTTGTGCGTCGACTTGCCGAACACCTCCAGCGTGCGGGGAATGTCCTCGACCGGGGCAAAGACATAGGCCTCGTCGCCGGCAAAGAGCTGATCCCCGGCCTCGGGCGCGAACAGCCGGCCCTCGCGCCGGATGCCCACGACCACGACCCGCAGGGTGGAAAACAGGTCGGTCAGTTGGCGCAGCGGCGTATTCAGCACCGGGCAGTCGTCTTCCAGCCGCAGCCCCATCAGCTGCGCGTCGCCATCGAGAAACGTCTCGGTATCGAACGCAGCCGGCGCCGCCAGCCGCTGCATCGCCGCCTCGGCGACCTCGCGCTCGGGGCTGATCACCACGTCGATGGGCATGTGGTCGCGGCGGTAGAGATCGGAATAGATCGCATCCAGGTAGGACTGGCTGCGCAGCCGCGCGATCTTGCGCTGGATCGAGAACACCGAATGCGCCACCTGGCAGGTCACCATGTTGACCTCGTCGGAATAGGTGGCGGCGATGATCATGTCGGCGTCCCGCGCGCCCGCGCGGTCCAGCACGTCCGGGTAGCTGGCAAAGCCCGCGATGCCCTGCACATCGAGCGTCTCGGCCGCGCGGCGCACCAGATCGGCGTTGCTGTCGACCACGGTGACATCGTTCTTCTCGCCGCTCAGGTGGCGGGCGATCTGCCAGCCGACCTGGCCGGCGCCGCAGATGATGACCTTCATGGGTCCTGCCTCACAGCCTGTCCGGGACCGTTGCATGACAGAAGGGGCAGGACCGGTCAATTGAATTGTCGGGCCGGGGAAGCCGGGCTATCATCCGCCCCATGCGATTGCAGCGGACGATCCTGCCGCTTGGCGCGGCGCTGGCCCTGGCCGGCTGCCTGTCGGTGCCGATCTATTACCGCGAGGGCGCGCAGGTGGCGCGGATCGAGCGCGACGACCTGGAATGCCGGATCGCCGCGCAGAACCGGGTGCCCGAGCGCATGCGCAGCGTCTATATCGACCCGGTCTACGACACCCGCCTGGTCTGCGGCGCGGGCGGGGTCTGCACCACGGTCCGTTTCATGGTCTCGCCCGGACGCTGGAAGCGATACGACGCCAACGAGGGTCTGCGCGCCGAGGCCGCGCAGCAATGCATGGCCGACAAGGGCTATGCCCGCATCCGCCTGCCGGTCTGCAGCGGCGAGCGGGCGCGGCAGGCCGACCGGACGCCCACCCGCATACAGCCGGCCATCGCGCCCGACGCCTGTATCCTGCGGCTGGGCTCCGACCGCTACCGCATCGTCGCCCCATGACCCCCAAGGCGCACGATCGAGGCTTGATCGGCGGGGCGGGCCTGGGGTCTACTCGCGGGGGAAACGACGGCGGGGATGCAGACGGATGATGGCGAATCGAACCATGCTTTGCCTGTTCCTTTGCCTTGCGGCACCGGCCGGCGCACAGGATGCGCCGTCGCGCTTCGGCGCCGCGGACCGGGCCGGCGCATCGGTACTGATGACCGAAACGAATGCCATCCGGGCCGCCAACATCATCCGCCGCGGCCGGGTGGTGAAACTTGGCCGCGACTACCGACCCGACATGCCGCAGACGCCGGGGCAGGATCTGCGTCTGACGCAGATCCGAATCAGCCGCGACGGCGTCACCCGGATCGACAGCCAGATCGACGGGCTGACCGCGCAGACGGGCACCCGGCTGGTCGGGCTGGGCCATATCGGCGCCGCCGGCGGCGATGGCGGACCGGCACGGTTCTACAACGGGCTTTCGGACGCGGACGACATTCCCGCCGAGCTGGGGATCGAACGCGTCGCGCCCTTTTTCACCCGCGGCATCCTGATCGACATGGTCAGCCTGCGCGGCGGACCGATGGATGCCGGCGACGAGATTTCCGTCGCCGACATCGAGACCGCGCTCGACTGGTTCGGCATCGAGGCGCCCGGCAGCGGCGACGCGGTCATCCTCCACACCGGCTGGGGGCGGCACTGGATCGCCGACAACGACACCTACCTGTCGGGCAGTCCGGGGCTGGGGATGGAGGCGGCGCAATGGCTGATCGAGCGTGATGTCGCCCTCATCGGCGCCGACAGCTGGAGCGTCGAGGCGGTGGCGCCGGATGCCCCCGCCGGGACGCTGCCGGCACACGTGGAACTGATCGCC
This sequence comes from uncultured Roseovarius sp., assembly GCA_964574045.1. Classification (GTDB taxonomy): domain Bacteria; phylum Pseudomonadota; class Alphaproteobacteria; order Rhodobacterales; family Rhodobacteraceae; genus Roseovarius. Next base: position 2,693 of record CAZNMK010000210.1, read on the forward strand.
CGGAACGGGGTCTTCGTGCACGAGAACCTGGAAACCGAGCGCCTGATAGACGCCGAGATCGCCGAATTCGCCTATATCTTCGCGCCGGTGCCAATCGCTGGCGCCACCGGCTCGATCGGGGCGCCGCTGGCGGTGTACTGAACCGAACGGTCCCTGTCCGCGCTCAGCCGGTGCTTTCGGTCTCGGCCTGGCGGGGGCCCTTCTGGCCGGTGACCACGCCCAGCGATTTCAGCTTGCGGTGCAGCGCGCTGCGCTCCATGCCGACGAATTCGGCGGTGCGGCTGATATTGCCGCCGAAGCGGTTGATCTGGGTGACGAGATATTCGCGCTCGAACGCCTCGCGCGCCTCGCGCAGGGGCAGCGTCGCGACCGTGCCCGACAGTACCACGCGCCCCTCCTCCGCCGGGGCCCCGGTCTCGCCCGGCAGCTCGCGCGCCTCGATCTCGCCGTTCGTATCGCCCAGGATCAGCACCCGTTCGATCACGTTCCTCAGCTGGCGCACATTGCCCGGCCAGTTCATCGTCTGCAACAGCGCCGCCGCCTCTTCGCTGAGCATGCGCAGGGGCAGGCCCTGCTCGCGGTTGAGCTGCTCGATGAAATGCGCCGCCAGCGCCGGAATGTCCTCGCGCCGCTCCTCGAGGCCGGGCACCGCGATCGGCACCACGTTCAGGCGGTGAAACAGCTCGCGCCGGAAACGCCCGGCCTCGATTTCGGTTTCCAGGTTGCGGTTGGTGGACGAGATCACCCTCAGGTCGACCTGCACCTTGTCGGCGCCGCCCACCCGCAGAAAGGTCTGGTCGACCAGCACGCGCAGGATCTTGGACTGCGTGCCGGGCGGCATGTCGGCGACCTCGTCGAAATAGATCACCCCGCCATTGGCCTCCTCGAGCAGCCCCGGTTCGACCCCCCGCTCGTCGCTTTCGCGGCCGAACAGCACCTCTTCCATGCGCTCGGGCTCGATCGCGGCACAGGCGACCGACACGAACGGCCCCTCGGCCCGGTTCGAGCGCGCGTGGATATAGCGCGCCGCCAGTTCCTTGCCGCAGCCCGAGGCGCCGGTCAGCATCACCCGTCCGTTCGACTTGGTGACCTTGTCGAGCTGGCCCACCAGCGCGCGGAAGGCCGGGCTCTCGCCCAGCATCTCGGCCGGCTCGGCGCCACGGCGCTTGAGCGCGATGTTCTCGCGCCGCAGCCGGCTGGTTTCCATCGCCCGGCGGATCACCACCAGCAGCTGGTCGATGTTGAAGGGTTTCTCGATGAAATCGTAGGCACCCTGCTTGATCGCCGCGACGGCGATCTCGATGTTGCCGTGCCCCGAGATGATGACCACCGGCACATCCGGGTAATCGCGCTTGACGATCTTGAGGATGTCGATGCCGTCCATGTTGCTGTCCTTGAGCCAGATGTCGAGGATCAGCATCCCCGGCGGCTCTGCCGCGATGGCGGCCATGCACTCTTCGGAACTGCCCGCCAGCCGGGTGGCAAAGCCCTCGTCCTCGAGAATGTCCGAGATCAGTTCCCGGATGTCCCGTTCGTCGTCGACGATCAGAATATCGCTCATCTCAACCTCATACCGCCTGCTTGTCGTCGTCTCTGTGTGCCGCCGCCAGCGGCAGGCGGATCACCGCCTGCGCGCCGGCATGGGCGCCGGGCGCGAAGGGCGGCGCATCCTCCAGCGCCAGCGTGCCGCCGTGTTCCTCGATGATCTTCTTGACGATCGGCAGCCCCAGCCCGGTGCCCTTTTCGCGCGTCGTCACGTAAGGCTCGAACAGGCGCGAGCGGTCCTCGGGCAGGCCGATGCCGTTGTCGGCGATGACGATCACCGCATCATCGCCCTCGATCCGGCTGGTCACGCGCACGCACGGACCGAACCCGTCCGGTACGCCTTTTTCCTGCAGGCTTTCAATGGCTTCGCCTGCATTCTTCAACAGGTTCGTCAATGCCTGGCTGATCATCGTCGCATCGAGATCGGCCACTATCTCGGGCACGCCGTAGTCGGTCTCGAACCGCACCCCGGGCTGGCCCGCCTCCTGCAGCGTCACCGCCTCGCGCAAGAGCGCGGCCAGGTCCTGCTGGCTGGTCTGCGGCTCGGGCATGCGGGCGAACCTGGAAAACTCGTCGACGATCCGGCGCAGGTCGTCGGTCTGGCGCACGATGACGCCGGTCAGCTGTTCGAGGTCCTCGGCCTGGGCGTCGTCCAGCACGCGGCCGAACTTGCGCGCGATACGCTGCGCCGACAGCTTGATCGGCGTCAGCGGGTTCTTGATCTCGTGCGCGATGCGGCGCGCGACGTCGCCCCAGGCGGCCATGCGCTGGGCCGATACCAGGTCGGTGACGTCGTCGAAGGCGACCACGTATCCCTCGCGCCGGCCGTCCTCGTTCGATCGGGTCGACATCCGCACCAGCAGGTGCTCCATCCGCCCACCGCGGCCGACCTTGATCTCTTCCTGCACGAAGCCGCCGGCACTGCCCTTGAGCCGCTCGAAGAGGGGTCCGAATTCGGGCACGGCGAGGCTGAGCGACAGCGACTGGCGGTCGCCCTGCCAGTCGAGCAGCCGCTCGGCGGCACGGTTGACGAACGCGACCCGCCCGCGCGCATCGAGTCCCACAACCCCCGACGAGACCGACCCCAGCACCGAATCGAAGAGCCGCCGGCGCCGTTCGATCTGTTCGGTATTGGCCAGCAGACGTTCGCGCTGACGCTTCAGCTGCCTGGTCATCTGGTTGAAATAGCTCGACAGCA
>CAZNMK010000211.1:0-5410 GCA_964574045.1 uncultured Roseovarius sp.
TGCCGCCGGGCGGAACAGGGACAGGAGGCGATTCAGGTTTTCTGGCCGGCGATCTTGCCAAGGCGTGACTTGACACCCCCGGCCCCGGCGCCCATGAAGCGCGGGATACCGGCAGGCGAGGGGCACGGACAGGCATGGCCGAAGAGGGCAGGAAATCGGGCGCCGTATGGGAAACCGTCAAGACGGTATTCTGGGCGCTGGTCATCGCAGGCATCTTCCGCACCGTCTTTTTCCAGCCGTTCTGGATCCCGTCGGGGTCGATGAAGGACACGCTGCTCATTGGCGATTTCCTCTTCGTCAACAAGATGGCCTACGGCTATTCCTATGCCTCGTGCCCGACCATCCGCATCAAGAGCCTCGGCATCGACATCGACGCGCGCGACATCTGCGGTTTTCTCGACGGCGACAACACCCGCCTCTTCGGCTCCGAGCCCGAGCGCGGCGACATCATCGTCTTTCGCCACCCGGTGCAGGGCACCGATTTCATCAAGCGCGTGATCGGCCTGCCGGGCGACCGCATCCAGATGCGGGGCGGGGTGCTCCATATCAACGGCGAGCCTGTGCAGGTGCAGCCCGACGGCAGCTTTTCCGAGGTCAAGGAACGCCAGGGCCCGCTGCAGGTGACGCCGCGCTGCGAAAACGACCCGGTGGGTCTGGGCGGCGCGTGCCTGAAATCGCGCCTGATCGAGACGCTGCCGGGCGGGCGGACGCACCGCATCCTGAACATCGCCCGCCAGTCGACCGACGACACCGGCGTCTACACGGTGCCCGAGGGGCACTATTTCTTCATGGGCGACAACCGCGACAACTCGACCGACAGCCGCGTGCCGCTGGCCGCCGGCGGGGTCGGGTTCGTGCCGTATGAAAACCTGATCGGGCGTGCGGGGCGGGTGATCTTTTCCTCCGCCGGGCGTTCGATGCTGTTTTTCTGGACCTGGCGCGGCGACCGCTTCTTCGAGAAGCTGGAATGAAGCTGTCGGCCGAGCTGAAAGCCTTCGAGGCCCGTCTCGGGCACCGCTTCGCCCGGCCCGAACTGCTGATCCGCGCGCTGACCCACCCGTCCATGTCCACGCCCGGGCGCGACCACAACCAGCGGCTCGAGTTCCTTGGCGACAGGGTGCTGGGGCTGGTCATGGCCGAGGCGCTGCTGGAACGCGACAAGGCGGCCGAAGAGGGCCAGCTCGCGCCGCGCTTCAACGCACTGGTGCGCAAGGAGGCCTGCGCCGAGGTCGCCCGCGAGATCGGGCTCGGCCAGGTGCTGCGGCTGGGGCGTTCGGAAATGCTGTCGGGCGGGCGGCGCAAGCAGGCGCTCCTGGGCGACGCGATGGAGGCGGTGATCGCCGCCGTCTACCGCGATGCCGGTTTCGAGGCCGCGCGCGCCGCGGTCCTGCGGCTGTGGGGGGCGCGCATCGACGCGGTAAAGGCGGATGCGCGCGACGCCAAGACCGCGCTGCAGGAATGGGCGCAGGGCCGCGGCCTGCCGCCGCCGGACTATGTCGAGACCTCGCGCAGCGGGCCCGATCACGCGCCGCAATTCACCATCGAGGCGCGGCTCGGGGGCGGCCAGGCCGCCAGCGCCACCGCCGGCTCCAAGCGGCAGGCCGAACAGGGGGCGGCCAGGGCGTTGCTGGACCGGCTGGTTTCCGGGGGCGATTGAGCGTCATGGCCGGCTCAAACGGGCGCGGCGCCGCCTTCATGATCCTGTCGATGGCCGCTTTCAGTCTCGAGGACGCCCTCTACAAATCGGCGGTGCAGGCCTACCCGCCGGGTCAGGCGCTGATGCTGTTCGGGGCCTTCGGGCTGGGCCTTTTCGCGGCCTTGTCGCGGGTCCGGGGCGAGCCGGTCTGGCATCCCGCCATCGCCACCCGGCCGCTGATCCTGCGCTGCGTGTGCGAACTGGGCGGGCGGCTTTTCTATGCGCTGGCGCTGGCCACCACGACGCTGGCCGCGACCTCTGCCATCCTTCAGGCGATGCCGCTGATGGTCAGCCTCGGCGCGGTGCTGTTTCTGGGCGAGCGGGTGGGCTGGCGCCGCTGGGTGGCGATGATCGTCGGCTTTGGCGGGGTGCTGGTGGTGCTGCGCCCGGCACCCGGCGCGTTCGAGCCGGCGGCGATCTTTGCGGTGCTGGCGGTGATCGGATTCGCCGGGCGCGACCTGGCGACGCGGGCCAGCCCGGCGGCGATGTCGATGGCGCAGCTGGGCAGCCTGGGCTTTGCGCTGCTGTTGCCGGCGGGGGCGATTCTGGCGGCCGCGGGCGGCGAGGCGCCGGCGGCGCCCTCGGCGGCGTCGGTCTGGCAACTGGCGGCGGCGGCGGCCATCGGCGTCGTCGCCTATGGCGCGCTGACCGAGGCGGTACGGTCGGGCGAGGTGGGCGTGGTGGCGCCCTTTCGCTATACAAGGCTGGTCTTCGCGCTGATCCTCGCGGTGGCCGTCTTTGCCGAGCGGCCCGACCCGCTGACATTGCTGGGCGGTGCCGTGATCGTGGCCAGCGGCCTCTACACCCTGGTGCGCGCGCGCGGGCGGAGGCTGGCGCAACCCCCCGATATGGGCTAATGGGCGTGTCTGGATAAAGGAGAGGCGCCCATGCCCACCCGCGCCGGTTTCATCGCCCTGATCGGAGAGCCCAACGCCGGCAAGTCGACGCTCCTCAATCGCATGGTCGGCGCCAAGGTCTCGATCGTCACCCACAAGGTCCAGACCACCCGCGCGCGCATCCGCGGCGTGGCGATCGAGGGCGAGGCGCAGCTCGTCTTCGTCGACACGCCGGGGCTTTTCGAGCCGCGCCGGCGGCTCGACCGGGCGATGGTCGCCGCCGCCTGGGGCGGGGCGGCGGATGCCGATATCGTGGTGCTGCTCGTCGAGGCCCATCGCGGCGTGACCGAAGGGGTGGAACGCATCCTCGAAAAGCTGGGGGAGATCGCCCATGGCCGCCCGGTGGCGCTGGCCATCAACAAGATCGACCGCGTGCGCGCCGAAACCCTGCTGGGCCTGACGCAGGAGTTGAACGACAGGTTCCCGTTCGCCCGCACCTTCCTGATCTCGGCCGAAAAGGGCCACGGCACGGACGATCTGCGGCGCTGGCTGGCCGAGACCCTGCCCGAGGGTCCGTGGCTCTATCCCGAGGACCAGATCGCCGACCTGCCGCTGCGCACGATCGCGGCCGAGATCACGCGCGAGAAACTCACCCTGCGGCTGCACCAGGAACTGCCCTACCAGCTGACCGTCGAAACCGAGAGCTGGCAGGAACGCGACGACGGGTCGGTCCGTATCGACCAGGTGATCTATGTCGCCCGCGACGGCCACAAGGGCATCGTACTGGGCAGGCGCGGCGAGACCGTCAAGGCCGTCAGCCAGGCCGCCCGCGCCGAACTCGAGGAGTTCCTCGGCCGCCGGGTGCATCTCTTTACCCAGGTCAAGGTCCGGCCCGGCTGGCAGGAAGAGGCCGAACGCTATGCGCAGATCGGGCTGGATTTCCGCGATGGCGCCTGACCCGCTCCTTCATCTTTCCGGAAGTACTCCGGGGGGAGCGGGGGGCTGGCCCCTCGCTGACTGGTGCGGTGCGAGACACTGATGTATGTCGCGTTCAATCGGAAACGGTTCGACGACGGGCGGGTGACTTTGATCAGACGCGACACGTTCTGTCCCCCCGCTGACTGGTGCGGTGCCGTGCGCTGGCCCCCCGCCGTGGGCCCATGACCCGGCTGACCGCCGAATTCTGGGTCAGGGCGTATCTCGCCCGCCTGCGCCTGCAGGGCATTCCCGCCTTCGTCACCGCCCATGGCGACGACACCGCCGGCGCGGTGCTGGTCAAGCTCAGCACGCTCGACGGCCAGGCGCGCGCCTATCAGCGCTCCTACGACCTGATGCGCGACACCCGCGCCTGGGTGGTGCTGGCCGAGGGCACCGACGCGGCGGTCGACGCCGCCATCGCCCGGCAGCGCCGCACCGACCCCGACCTGTGGGTGATCGAGGTCGAGGACCGCGCCGGCCGGCATCTGCTGGACGAGCCGGGCCTCTCGGACTGAGTGCTGCCTTTGCGCCGCATCAAGGCGGGCCGCGCGCCGGCGCGCTACACTTGGCGCCGCGAAGACGTTGCCGTCCTCGCGCGAGACCAAGGGGAGAGAACACCATGCCAAGGCATATCTTCGTTGCCGTCGATGGCTCCGACGCGGCGCTTGCGGCGGTCGATTTCGCGGCCCGCATGGCCGCGGGCTTCGACGTGCCGCTGACCGTCGGCCACGTTCTGCAGTTCGGCCGCCCGGCCGAGGAACTGGCCCGCATGGCCGATGCCGAACACATCGTGCGCGACGTCTCGAAGGCGTCCAAGATCGACTTCCAGATCATGACCGGCACCACCGGCGATCTCTTTGCCGACACGAGGCCCTCGGGCGACGTCGTGCGGGTGATCACCCTGATCGGCGAGGAAATCCTGCAGCGCGCCGCCGACCGCGCCCGCGAACTCGGCGTCAAGACCGTCGGCAAGGTCAGTTCGCAGGGCGATCCGGCCGACACCATCCTCGACTTGGCCGGCGAGGCCGGCGCCGATGTCATCGTCGTGGGCCATCGCGGGCTTGGCCGGGTGCGCACGCTGCTCCTGGGCAGCGTCGCGCTCAAGGTGGTGCAGAATGCCGACTGCACCGTGGTTTCGGTGCGCTGAGCGCGGAGCCCCGCGGCGGCTACCCGGGGCATGTCGCGTTCAATTGGAAACGGTTCGACGGCGGGCACGCGGCCGCCGGGGTGGGCGTGGAACGCGCCCGCCTTGGGGGCGGGCGGGCACGTGCCCGTCGCTGGCGCGACGGGCGGGCGATTGCGATCCGACACGACACGCCTCAGGGGCAGATGGGGTCAAGCCGGAAACACCCGCGTGCGCGAATCCGGTTCGGCGCGATGCGCGGAAAGCGAGGTCCCGGCCCGGAAGGCCGGGACGGGTATCGCCCCGGTCGGGCGGAGATTCCGCTATTCCACCGTTATCGGCTGGCGCGCCAGCACCGCCTGGTTACTGACGTCGAGCAGGCGCAGCTCGTAGGTGCCCGCCTCGTCGGGCATGGCGATCTCGACCGGCGGCGCGCCGGCGAGCTTGACCGCCTCGATCCAGGTGAATATCGCCTGGTCCGGCGCCGCCACGGTGATGCGCCGGTCGGGGCTGTCGCTGTCGCTTTCCCAGGCCACCTCGACCCGGCTGCCGGCGGCGGCGCTCTCCGGCGCGCTGAGCGTCGCGCCGGTGTTGAGCGCGGCATCCTCGGCCAGCACCTCGACCGGCCTGCGCGCCAGCACGCGCCCGCCCTCGCGCAGGATATAGCGCAGCTCGTAGAGCCCGGTGGCGGGGGGCGCGGTCATGTCGTGCTCGGTCCTGCCGCGGATGGTGAAGTAGTTGGAGAAATCGTCATCCCCGCTGCCCATCGGCGCCAGC
>CAZNMK010000212.1:0-5402 GCA_964574045.1 uncultured Roseovarius sp.
CGCGAGCGCCGCGCCGCTGAGGCCGAGGATGGTCAAGAGCGCCAGCGCGACGAGCCCCGGCCAGCGGTGAAGTCTGCGCAACATGGGTGCCCCCTCAGAGTTCGTACCGGAAATCGGCGATGTAGCGGCGGCCGCGCACGGGCTGGCCGGCGCCCGCCGTCGTCAGCGGAACGGTCACGTCGCCGGGGCTGTCGCGCATCTCCTCGACGGCGGCGTCGACATGCAGCGTGTAGCCCGCATCGAACAGCGCGTCGGCCAGATCGAGCGTGATCTTGAGCGTGCGGCCCGCACCGACACTGGCACCGGTGATGCCGTTGATCTGCGCGTGGTCACCGCCCGTGGCACGATGCCAGTCGCTCAGATGCTCGTAGTACTTGGACTTGCCGCCGGCCATCCACAGGCTGCCGACATAGGCACCCGAGGTGTCGGTGACGTAGAGCGCGAGATAGGCACCGTCACCGCCGTAGGAGTTGAGGGTCGTGGTCAGAGTCACCGGCCGTGCCATGGCGAGGCCGGGAAGCGTCAGCGCAGTGGTGAGCGCGAGCGTGGCGAGGTTCGATCTCATTGGATGCGTCCTTGTTCGAGAAGTTGCGGAAGGAAGGTTCAGTTGACCTGCACTTTCGGCGCGGCGCCGCTGCCGAAAAGTCCGTTCTGCGGCGGCTGGGCGGTGGCCGCGGGCGCGGGATCGCGGCGGCCGCCCCGGTCCTCGTCATCCTCGTAATCCATCTCGACGATCCGGAGCGTCTTCGGATCGAGCTTCGCCTCGATCTCCCGGCCTTCGCGGGTCCGCGCCTCGACCTCGTAGCAGCCGTCGTCGATGTCGATCTCGCGCACCGTCCAGCCGTTTTCTTCGGCGAGCTTCAGCACCGCTTCGCGCGGCTGCCAGTCGGCCTGCGGCACACGGCAGTCGTCACCGGCGTGCGCCGCGCTGGCGGGAAGGACGGCAAGTGCGGCGAGTATGGTCAATGTCCGTTTCATGGGTCTGGTTCCTTTCGGTTGATGCGGTCGATCCGGCGGCGAGGGCCGAGGGCTGTCTGACGGGTTCGCCGGAACCGCTTCAGCCCGCCGCCAAGGGCGGGAAGGCCGGCGCTTCAGGCCGGCCTCCGCCGAATGCGTCAGTTGCGCGATGCGGGCTTGTGCGGATTGCCGGCACCCATCATCGGCACCGGATGCTCGCCGTAAAGCGGCCCCGGCCCCGCCCGGATGGCGGCCGGTTCCGCGCCGGCCCCGCGTGCATGCGCCGCCGAGCCGACGAGCAGCGCCGTAGGATAGAGCACCTCGACATCCCCGGTCTCGTGCCAGATGATCCGCTCGGCGAGGCGGGCAGTATCGGGATCTCCGGCCTCTTCGGCCGCCGCATAGAGTTCGACCAGCGCGGTGACGAGCGTCACGTCGCCGTCGTGGAGCTGCGACAGTTCCGCCTTGATCTGCATGCGCCCGGGCATGTCCGCCCGTGCCGGGCCGCGGCCGGTCGAGGTCGCATCGGCCCAGCCGAGCAGCGGCAGCACCAGCCGCTCCTGCGCCGCGCTGTGCGGGGCCATGAGGCCGGCCGCGGCGCGGGCGGCGGCGCCGGTTTCGCCCGGCAGTTCCCCGGCCCGTTCAAGCTGTGCCTGGAAGTCGGCGTGAACCGCGCTCAGCGCGTAGGGGGTCTCGAACGGGGCCGCGACGGCCGGCAGGGCAAGCGCCGAGAGCGCGGCGGCGATGATCGGTTTCGTTTGCATGTCAGTCTCCTTTCATCCGACGGACTCACCTTGCCGGCGCGACCTGAGGACCGGCTGACGAACCCGCGCGGTTCGCTACAGCCTGGCGTCAGGAACGAAAAGGCCCCGCCGCGATGGGCGGGGCCGGCAGGCCGACGCGGGTGGGTCTCGCGAACGTGCTCAGCGTCGCGCCGGCAGCATGCGTTGCAGGGTATTGTCGCGCATCACGTAGTGATGAATCAGGGCGGCGACCGCGTGCAGGCCAATCAGGTAATATCCGGCGGTTCCGATGGCCTCGTGGACCTCTTTGAGCCAATCGTAGAGCTCCTTGTCCTGCGCGATCAGCGGCGGCAGGTGCAGGCCGACGAAGACGACCGGCGCGCCCTTCGCGCTCACGGCGAGCCAGCCGAGCAGCGGCATGGCGGCCATGAAGACGTAAAGCGCGAGATGCAGCGCCTGCGCCGAAAGCGCCTGCCAGCGCGGCGGGGGCGGCGTGATGACAGGCGCGGCGCCCGAGGTCAGGCGCAGCCCGGCGCGCGCCAGCACCAGAACGAGGACGCCAAGGCCGAGCACGAAATGCCAGAGTTTCAGATCGGCCCTCAGATCACTTCCCTTGGGGGCGATGTCATGCAGGTTGATCGCCGCGTAGACCGCGATCAGCAGCAGCACCATCAACCAATGCATGGCGATCGCCAAGGAACCATAGTGGGCAGCGGTGTTTTTGAGGACCATGATGCTGTTTCCTTCAGAAATGTGAGCCTGCCCCAGAGGCGGCGGGATCGAGGGCACGCCTTCGGGGCGCGCGCGACGTCACTCGGCCACAGGCCCGCCATCCGCTGCGGGAAGCCCGTCGGCAGAGGGCCCGGCCATTCCGGCCGGGGCAGGAGCCAGGGACCGGCCAGGGGCGCCGTTCCCATACTCATATTCGGTCTCGACCACGGCCAGCGTGGCAGGGTCGAGAGCGATCTCGATCTTGCGGCCCTCGCCGTCGCGGCCCTTGATTTCATAGCAGCCGTCGTCGATCCTGATGCGCTGCACGGTCCAGCCCTTTTCCTTCGCCAGCGCCTGCACCGCCTCGCGCGGCCGCCAGTCGGCCATCGGTACGCTGCATTCGCCTTCGCCGAGTTGCAGCTTGATGATCGCCAGCGCCGCGGGATCGAGCGTGGCCTTCAATTCGCGGCCCTCGCCGTCGCGGCCCCTGATTTCATAGCAGCCGTCATCGGTCTCGATGCGGGTGACGGTCCAGCCCTTTTCCTTCGCCAGCACCAGAACCGCCTCGCGCGACTGCCAGTCGGCGGCGGGCACCCGGCAATCGTTGTCGGCCCGCGCCGCCCCGGCCGGCAGCACCAGTGCAAGCGTGCATATTGTCAGTATCCTTCGCATCGTCCAAATTCCTTTCGTGGCGGCCCTTTGGCCGGTCTTTTCGCAGCGCAAGCTGACGGCAGGCTGAAGGCTGCACGTCCCGGCCGTCAGCCCGCTGTCAGGCAGGGTGTCGAGAAGCCGGTAAGGGACCGACGAATGGAAAGCGAAGACATGCGTATCCTTTTGATCGAGGACGACACGGTTCTGGGCGCCGCGGTGCGCGACCAGATCGCCGGGGACGGGCAGTCGGTGGACTGGGTCACACGGCTCGACGCGGCGGGCGACGCGATGGCGGGCGCGGCCTACGATCTCGTCCTGCTCGACCTGATGCTGCCCGACGGGCGCGGCATCGGCTTTCTCAAGCGCCTGCGCGCGCGGGGCGACGTGACACCGGTCATCATCCTCACCGCGCTCGACCAGGTCACCGACCGAATCGAGGGGCTGAATGCCGGGGCCGACGACTATCTCGTCAAGCCCTTCGACCTGGCCGAGCTTGCGGCGCGCATCGGCTCGGTCGCGCGGCGCTATGCCGGCAATCCGAACCCGATCGTCACGCATGGGCCGCTCGACATCGACCTGGCCGCGCGCTCCGTCCGCCGCGACGGAAAGCCGGTGCATCTGACGGCCCGCGAATGGGCGCTTTTCGAGGCCTTCCTGGCGCGGCCCGGCCAGTTGCTTTCCAAGCCGCAACTCGAGGAAAAGCTCTATGCTTTCGATGCCGAGATCGGAAGCAACACCATCGAGGTCCATGTCAGCCGCCTGCGCAAGAAGCTGGGGGCCGGTGCGATCGAGACCGAACGCGGGCTCGGCTACCGGCTGGGCCGGCCATGAGGCTGCCGCACAGCCTTCAGGCCCGGCTCGCGCTGTCGCTCGGGCTGATGCTGACGCTGCTCTGGATCGCCGCCGCCGGGGCGACCTCGGTGATCCTGCGCAACGAGATGGAGCGGGTCTTCGATTCCGCGTTGCAGGAGACGGCGCAGCGCATCCTGCCGCTTGCCGTCGTCGACATCATCGGCCGCGACGAGGATCACGCGACCCAGCGGATCGCGGCCCTGCGCGCGCATCAGGAGTTCTTCACCTATATCCTGCGCGACGCGGACGGCCATGTGCTGATGCGCTCCCATGCCGCCGATCCGGCGATCTTCCCGGCCTGGAACGGCCCCGGCTTTGCAGCGAGCTCGACGCACAGGTTCTACAGCGAGGAGACCGTGCAGGGCACCATCCGCCTCACCGTGGCCGAACCGCTCGCGCATCGCGCCGCGGCACTTGGCGAGATCCGCATGGCGCTTGGCCTGCCACTCGTGGTGGTGCTGCCGCTCGCGCTTCTTGCCATCGTCCTCGCGGTGCGCGCCAGCCTCGCCCCGCTCAGGCGGTTCCGCGCGGGACTTGGTGCGCGCGGCGCGCGCGATCTGTCGCCCGTGCCGACGGGCGATCTGCCTTCCGAACTGGCCCCGGCGGCGGCCACGATGAACGCGCTGCTCGCGCGTCTCAGGGCCGCCTTCGACGCCGAGCGCAGCTTTGCCGCCAACGCCGCGCACGAACTGCGCACGCCCCTTGCCGGCGCCATCGCCCAGGCGCAGAGGCTGAAGGCCGAGACCGGCGACAGCGCCGCGCGCGAACGCGCCGCCGGGATCGAGACGACGCTCAAGCGGCTCACCCGGCTTTCCGAACGCCTGATGCAGCTTGCCCGCGCCGAGGGCGGGCGGCTCAGGCTGGATCGCGCGGCGGACCTGCGGCCGGTGGTCCGCATCGTGGCGGACGACCTCGGGCATGGCGCCGCGCCGGGGCGCATCCGGCTATCGCTGCCCGACCGGCCGGTGATGTCCGACCTCGACCCCGACGCCTTCGCCATCCTCTGCCGCAACCTGGTCGAGAACGCGCTCCGCCACGGCGACCCCGCAGCCCCGGTCGAGGTGGCGCTGTCGGCCGAGGGCATGCTGACCGTCGCGAATGACGGCCCCGCCCCGCCGCCCGAGCGGCTTTCGCGCCTCACCGCCCGCTTCGAGCGCGCCGGAGGGGCAAGCGGCGGCAGCGGGCTTGGCCTTGCCATCGCCGACGCCATCACGGAGCGCAGCGGCGGCCGGCTCACGCTCCGCTCGCCACGCCCCGGCAGCACGGCGGGCTTCGAGGCGGAGTTCCGGCCGCCGCCCGCCGGCCTCGGGCAGTGATCAAGCCGTCCTCAGGGCCGTGCGAGGCCGATCATGTCGACAGTCACCTTTTCGCCCAGGCTTGCCAGGCTGTCATGCAGAAGCTGGATGGAATAGCGCGGGTTGTGGACGTAGGCCGCCCCGTCCTTGGCCACGAACTGATAGTTGTAGGCGGCTTTCAGCAGGCGCGGTG
>CAZNMK010000213.1:0-392 GCA_964574045.1 uncultured Roseovarius sp.
CCGACGACAAGCCCCGCCAGAACCCCGCCGAACATCACGATGAAGAGCGGCACCTCGTAGGTCGGGTTGACGGCGGCCAGGCTGGCGAGTTCCCCGGGCAGCACCTGCACCCGGACCGTGCCGCGGTTGGCCAGCGCCACGAGGATGAGGGCGATGGCGAAGATCGCGATCGAGGCATAGCGGACGTAGCGCATCAGGCCTTTCCGTTCAGGCGGTCGCGCAAGAGCTTGCCGGTCTTGAAGAAGGGGACGTGCTTTTCCTCGACCTCGACCGCCTCGCCGGTGCGCGGGTTGCGCCCCAAACGGGCGTCGCGCTTCTTGACCGAGAACGCGCCGAAGCCGCGCAGCTCGACCCGGTTTCCGTCGGCCATGGCGTTGGTGATCTCGTTGAAG
>CAZNMK010000213.1:402-5350 GCA_964574045.1 uncultured Roseovarius sp.
AACTATAGATAGAAATCAGAAAAACCGAAATAGGCCGCAAGGCCGCAGCGGGCGCAAAATCGCTGATTTTGGCCGGATTGACCCCGCGGGACGTGCCCACGGGGTCGACTTTGCCGCCACCGGTGCATGCCGCGGCGCAGCGACGCCGCTCGACGAAAGCCATTGATTCGGTGGGAATTTGGCGTCCCGGTGCGTGCGTTTGCATCGCCTTTGCAGGGTTGTTAGGCTGGCGGGCAAAACAGGTCGAGCGCCGGCGTATCGGCGCCTGCGGCCGCGCAGGCGATCCCCCGTCCGCGGCGCTCGGCCGAAGTCGAGACCTTGGGGGTTACATGAGTGCGATACTCTGGATCAGGGCCGGGCTTTCGGGTGCGGTCGCCTTCACGCTGGCCAACATCGTCAGCAACGTCCTGTTCTTTCGGATCGGTCGCGCGCCGTTGTTCGAAAACCCGGCGCAGAGCGAAAAGGTCACGGCGGTGCTCTTCGAGATCGAGCCGCTGCCGCTGATGTTCGCCAACGGCCCCCTCTACATGGCGATAGCCGCCGCCATCGGGGCGGTGCACGGGCTGGTGTTCCTTTGGCTGGCGCCGGTGCTGGGCCGTGGCCGGGCCGGGCGCGGGCTGGGCTTCGCGGTCCTCGCCTGGGCGCTGATGGCGCTCTATTTCGAGTTCCACACGCCGTTCAACATGTTCGGCGAACCGCCCGCGCTGGTGGCGCTGGAACTGGGTTTCTGGGCCATCGTGCTGGCGGTGCACGGGCTGGCGCTGTCGTACCTCGCCGGGCGGGACGTGGCGGCGCGGTGAACTGGGCCGCGCTTTGGCATGACGGCTGGCTGATCTCGGCCCATGCGCTGGCGGCCATCGCCGCCCTGGCGCTGGGCACGTTGCAGCTGGTTCTGCCCAAGGGCACCGGCCCGCACCGCGCTGTCGGCTATGTCTGGATCGGCCTGATGGCGCTCGTCGCCGTGGCGAGCTTCTGGATTCACCGGTTCCGCATGTTCGGGCCGTTTTCGGTCATCCACCTTTTGTCGGCGTTCACGCTGGTGGCGCTGGTCTATGGCCTGAACGCCGCGCGGCGGGGGCGCAGGAAAGCGCACCGCAACGCCATGATCCAGCTTTACCTGCTCGCCCTCATCCTGACCGGGCTCTTCACCCTGTGGCCGGGGCGGACCATGCACGCGGTGATCTTCGGTGTATGAAACGAAGGTCCGGTGTGCGGACGAAGCTGCCTTCAGAACCAATAGATTTAATGTCCGCTCTACAGCTTGGAGAGGTTTCAAGTCGCTTCGCTTGAACGCGACTTCAACCACTCCATGACAGTCAGGACCGAAGGCTTATTTTTTGCTGAGCGTCTTCCGAGAAGGTAGAAGTCCTGTTCGTCAGCATCCCATGCCTCGCCAACCTCGACGAGGCGACCCGCCCCTAGATCATGGGACACCAAGAAGCGGCTGACCAGGGCCACGCCTTGTCCGGCAATGGCGGCATCGACAGCGAGCGCCGTCTGGCTTAGGCGCAGTCCTCGCGGGGATGTGTCTTGTACGCCCATTTCCGCGAGATACTTTGGCCAAAGGTCATGTGTGTCGTGAATCTTTGGTACATTCGACAGGATCTCGTTCCCGATCGGCCTGAGTTTGCCTCCGGCAAGTTTAGGCGCGGCGACCGGGATCAGTTCCTGCCTAAACAATAACGATGCTTTCAGGGACGCCCCAAACGGGGGTGATCCTTGACGTACGGCCAGATCAATTCCGTCGCTGTGAAAACTGGAAACCTTCTCGGTCGCCAAAATCCGCAGATCGATGTTCGGATGGGTCTCGGTGAAGTGCGGTAGATTTGGGATCAACCATTTCGCTGCAAATGTTGGCGTGACGCTGATGAGGACTTTATCCGGTTCCGGCTTCAGCTCGGCGGTCGCTGAGCGAAGTTCGGCAAATATCTCTGCGATTCTGGCGTGATAACTTCGGCCAACTGACGTAAAGGCCAAACCCTTGGGCACCCGCTCAAACAGAGTGACTTCAAGATGGGCTTCGAGCTGACGCACATGCTGCGCAACGGCTCCTTGAGTGACGCCTAATTCATCAGCCGCTGCCCGGAAGCTCAATCGGCGGCCAGAAGCATCAAAAGCACGCAAGCTGTTGAGAGGAGGGAGTTGGGTCATGTTGGCAATAGTAATTCTACTGTCATGAAATAACAAATCTCAATCGAAGCATCGTGAAAAAGGCCCTAAATTATAGGCGAACATGGAAAGGAAAATAGTATGTCAGCAGAAAAAGTAGCATTGATTACAGCAGGTGGAAGCGGCATGGGGGCGGATGCAGCGCGCCAGCTTGCTCAAGACGGCTTTAAGGTCGGTATCCTTTCTTCTTCGGGCAAAGGCGAGGCCCTTGGTGTCGAGCTTGGCGGCTTTGGCGTCACGGGTTCCAATCTGGATGGCGATGCATTGGCCGCATTGGTTGACGGCGCGAACGACCGTTGGGGCCGGGTAGATGTCCTGGTCAATTCCGCCGGTCACGGACCCAAAGGCACGGTTCTGGCGATCAGCGACGATGACTGGCATCAGGGAATGGAGGTCTACCTGATGAATGTGATCCGCCCGACGCGGCTGGTCACACCTTTGATGCAAACCCAGGGCGGCGGCAGCATCGTCAATATTTCGACCTTTGCCGCATTCGAACCTGATCCGCTGTTTCCGACTTCTGGTGTCTTCCGGGCGGGTTTGGCCGCATTCACGAAGCTGTATTCCGACAAATACGCAAGCGACAACATTCGCATGAACAACGTATTGCCGGGTTTCATTGACAGCCTTCCTGAAATTGAAGACCGCAAAGCCCGTATTCCAATGGGCCGTTACGGCCATGCAAAGGAGGTCTCCTCGCTTATCTCATGGTTGGCCTCTGAGGGCGGTGGCTACATGACAGGTCAAAACCTGCGCGTTGATGGGGGGCTGACCCGTGCTGTCTGACGTTGATGTTACTGGCTCTTCTCGCGAGCGCATGGTGTTTGCGATCAAATGGGGCGCATCTGCCATTCAGATTACGGGGTATACTGCAACGGGGTTTGGGTGGACTCCGTGGAACCTTTACCTGTTTCTTGTTGGTGTTGCGGGATGGTTCGCCGTTGGCGCTTTGTGGAATGATAAGGCGCTCATGCTCGTCCATCTTGTCGCGCTTGGCGCAATGATCGCCGGAATGGCAAGCTCCTAGTCGCGGGGAAGCCGCCATTCGGCTAAATCGCAGCATCAAGTAAAGTGGGCTCATTCCGGTCATCGGCGGACGGATCGAGCGACCGCAGCATGTGCCCACCCGCTTGATAGCCGCCCGCATGCGAAAGGCCCCGCCGGATGCCGGCGGGGCCCGATGTCGTTCTGCGCGCGATCCGCCCGGTAGCGGCGCGGCGTCAGCTGTCCTTGTCGCCCTTCAGCGCGGCGCCGAGGATATCGCCCAGCGAGGCGCCCGAATCGGAGCTGCCGTACTGTTCCACGGCCTCCTTTTCCTCGGCGATCTCGCGCGCCTTGATGCTGAGGCCCAGCCGGCGGGTCTTGGGGTCGACGTTGGTGACGCGCACGTCGACCTTGTCGCCGACCGAGAACCGCTCGGGGCGCTGTTCGGAGCGGTCGCGGGAAAGGTCGGAGCGGCGGATGAAGGACTTGAGCCCGTCATAGGTGACCTCGATGCCGCCATCCTCGATCGACGTCACCTCGACGGTGACGATCGAGCCGCGCTTGACGCCGCCGACGGCCTCGGCGAACTTGTCGCCTCCGAGCGCCTTGATCGAGAGCGAGATGCGCTCCTTCTCGATGTCGACCTCCGAGACCACGGCCTTGACCACGTCGCCCTTCTTGTAGCTCTGGATCGCGTCCTCGCCGCGCTCGTCCCAGCTGAGGTCGGAGAGGTGCACCATGCCGTCGATCTCGCCCGGCAGGCCGATGAAGAGGCCGAACTCGGTGATGTTCTTGACCTCGCCCTCGACCTCGGTGCCGACGGGGTGGGTCTCGGAGAACACCTCCCACGGGTTGCGCATGCACTGCTTGAGCCCGAGGCTGACGCGGCGCTTGGCCGGGTCGATCTCGAGCACCATCACCTCGACCTCCTGGGAGGTGGAGACGATCTTGCCGGGGTGGATGTTCTTCTTGGTCCACGACATTTCCGAGACATGCACCAGCCCCTCGACGCCCGGCTCCAGCTCGACGAAGGCGCCGTAATCGGTGATGTTGGTGACGCGGCCGGAATGGACCGAACCGAGCGGATACTTGACCGCCACCAGGTCCCACGGATCTTCCTGGAGCTGCTTCATGCCGAGGCTGATGCGGTGGGTTTCCTTGTTGATCTTGATGACCTGCACCTTGACGGTCTCGCCGATCGAGACGATTTCCGAGGGGTGGTTCACCCGCCGCCAGGCCATGTCGGTGACATGGAGGAGGCCGTCGACACCGCCCAGATCGACGAAGGCGCCGTATTCGGTGATGTTCTTGACCACGCCGTCGACGGCGTCGCCCTCGGCGAGCTTGGCGATGACCTCGGCGCGCTGTTCGGCGCGGCTTTCCTCGAGGATGGCGCGGCGGCTGACGACGATGTTGCCGCGGCGGCGGTCCATCTTGAGGATCTGGAAGGGCTGCTTGAGCCCCATCAGCGGGCCGGCGTCGCGCACCGGGCGCACGTCGACCTGGCTGCCGGGCAGGAACGCCACGGCGCCGCCCAGATCGACGGTAAAGCCGCCCTTGACGCGGCCGAAGATCGCGCCCTCGACGCGGGCATCGTCGGCATAGGCCTTTTCCAGGCGGTCCCAGGCGGCCTCGCGGCGGGCCATCTCGCGGCTGACCACGGCCTCGCCGCGGGCGTTCTCGGCGGCGCGCAGATAGACCTCGACCTCGTCGCCGACGGAGATGTCGGGCGCCTCGCCGGGGTTTGCGAATTCCTTGAGATCGACGCGGCCTTCCATCTTGTAGCCGACATCGA
>CAZNMK010000214.1:0-5329 GCA_964574045.1 uncultured Roseovarius sp.
TGGCTCGGTGGTGGTCCTCGCCTGCCTGTGGGTGCTGGCGGCAACGGGCGTGGCGTTCCTGCCCCGGCGCTGGCAATACGCGCCCGGTCTGGCGCTGCTGGCGGCGGCGGTCTGGCTGATGTGGGCGCTGGCCGGGGAATACGGCGCCTGGGTGGTGCTGCCGCTGGTCCTGGCGGTGGTGTCGATGTTCCGCCGGCCGCTGGCGGTGCTGCTGCGGCGGCTGGGTCCGGGCCGGCGCGTGCGGCAAGGGAAGGGCATGGAATGAACACCTCGCTGATCCTGGCCTGTCTCTGGGCGCTCTCGGCCAATCTCGCCGCGATGATCCCCAGCCGCGACAACCACTGGCGCCGCGCCTGGGCGCTGATTGTCACCGGCATCCCGCTCCTGGGCTATGTCACCTGGCAGAACGGGCCGTGGGTGGGCCTGCTGGCGCTGGCGGCGGGGGTCAGCCTCCTGCGCTGGCCGGTGGTCTACCTCGGCCGCTGGCTGCGCCGGAGGGTGCGCTGAGGCCGCCAACCCGCTGGACAGATCGGCACGGACGCGGCTAGGGTCGGCCATGGTTTATGTCATGCCGCTTCTCAGCTTCGTCATTGCGCTGATCTTCGGCGTGGTGGCGGTGCGCAAGCGGCTCGGCTGGGCGGTGCCGCTGTTCGCGCTGGCGATGGCGGCGCTGTTCGTCTGGGCGATCTGGACCGGCCGCCAGCACCAGGGCTGGGACGCGATCGGCTACGGCATCCTGGCGATGCTGGTGGTGTCGCCGGCGTTTCTGGGGGGTGTTGACGGGCGGCGGCATCGGCTGGTGGCAGCGCCGGCGCCGGGCGCAGCGCGGCGGGGGCTGAGGCGCATCCGGCCTTGCGTACGCCATGGAGCACGGCTAGCAGTCCCGCATGACCGATCTTCCTGCCCCGCGCGGCCGGCTGACGTCGGAGCGCCCGCTTTCGGACCTGACATGGCTGCGCGTCGGCGGGCCGGCGGAGTGGTTCTTTCAGCCCGCCGACGAGGTCGATCTCGCCGCCTTCCTGCGCGATCTCGACCCGGCGATCCCGGTCTTTCCGATGGGCGTTGGCTCGAACCTCATCGTGCGCGACGGCGGCATCTGCGGGGTGGTGATCCGGCTGGGGCGCGGCTTCAACGCGGTCGGCGTCGAGGGAACCCGCGTCACCGCCGGGGCGGCGGCGCTCGATGCCCACGTGGCGCGCCGCGCGGCCGGGGCCGGGGTCGACCTGACCTTTCTGCGCACCATCCCCGGTGCGGTGGGCGGCGCGGTGCGGATGAACGCGGGCTGTTACGGGACATATGTCGCCGACGTGCTGGTCGAGGTGCGGGCGGTGACGCGGGCGGGCGAGGTCGTCACCCTGCCGGCGCGCGATCTGAACCTGCGCTACCGGGGCTCCGACCTGCCCGAGGGCGCGGTCATCGTGCAGGCGGTGTTCCAGGCGCCGGCGGGCGATCCGGCCGCGCTCGAGCGGAAAATGGCCGACCAGATTGCGCGCCGCGACGCCACCCAGCCGACGCGCGAACGCTCGGCCGGGTCGACCTTCCGCAACCCGGCCGGCCATTCCAGCACCGGGCGCACTGATGACAGCCACGACCTGAAGGCGTGGAAGCTGATTGACGATGCCGGCCTGCGCGGTGCGCGCCGAGGCGGCGCGCAGATGAGCGAGAAGCACCCCAATTTCCTGATCAACACCGGCACCGCCACGGCCGCGGATCTGGAGGGGCTGGGCGAGGAGGTGCGAAAAAGGGTTTTTCAAGCCAGTGGAATAGCGCTAGAGTGGGAGATCATGAGGGTCGGCGAACCGGCCCCGGACAGGCGCTAAGCCGGAAGCGAACACAAGGGGCCGGAAAACGGCCCGGGACATCGAGGCACCAAGGTGGGTAAGTCGAGCAGGACACCCCCGAAAGTGGCGGTCATCATGGGCGGCCCGTCGGCCGAGCGCGAAGTGTCGCTCTCGTCGGGGCATGAATGCGCCGCCGCGTTGCGGGACGCGGGACTGGAGGCGGTCGAGGTCGATGCCGGCCGCGATCTGGCCGCGCGCCTGACCGATCTCGCGCCCGATGTCGTCTTCAACGCGCTGCACGGCCGCTGGGGCGAGGATGGCTGCGTGCAGGGGCTGCTGGAATGGATGGGACTGCCCTATACCCATTCCGGCGTGCTGGCCTCGGCGCTGGCGATGGACAAGCAGCGGTCGAAATCCGCCTTTGCCGCCGCCGGGCTGCCGGTGGCCGAAAGCCTGATCGCGCCGGCAGGCGAGGTGCGCGCGCGCCATGTGATGCCGCCGCCCTATGTCGTCAAGCCCAACAACGAGGGGTCGTCGGTCGGCATCTATATCGTCCGCGACGCCGCCGACGCCCCGCCCGCGCTTGCCGCCGACATGCCCGCCGAGGTGATGGTCGAGGCCTATGCACCGGGGCGCGAGCTGACCGTGTCGGTGATGGACGAACGGGCCCTGACCGTAACCGACATCCTGACCGATGGCTGGTACGACTACGACGCCAAGTACACTGTCGGCGGATCGCGCCACGTGGTCCCGGCCGAAGTGCCCGAGGAGGTGTTCGCGGCGTGCATGGACTACGCCGTGCGCGCGCATGCAGTTCTGGGCTGCCGGGGGCTGTCGCGCACCGATTTCCGCTGGGACGAGGCCCGCGGCGCGGGCGGGCTGGTGGTGCTGGAGCTGAACACCCAGCCGGGGATGACGCCCACCTCGCTGAGTCCCGAACAGGCGCGCGAGGTGGGCATCCCGTTCCCCGATCTCTGCCGCTGGCTGGTGGAGGACGCCTCGTGCAACCGCTGAAGCCCCGATCCGACCCGGCGCCCTCGCGGCTGGCCTACCGGCTGGAACGGCTGATGCTGACACCGCTCTTTCGCCGCGCGCTGCGGGTCGGGCTGCCCTTTGCGCTGGCCTTTGGCGCCGGCGCGTATTTTCTTGGCGATGCGGGACGCCAGGAACGTATCGTGGCGGCGATCGCCGATCTGCGCCGGCAGATCGAAACGCGGCCCGAGTTCATGGTGCACCTGCTGGAGATCGAGGGTGCCAGCGGTCCGGTCGAGGCCGAAATCCGCGAGATATTCCCCTACGACCTGCCCGCCAGTTCGTTCGAGATCGACCTCGACCATCTGCGCGATGCGATCTCGGGTCTGCCGGCGGTTGCCGACGCCGATTTGCGCGTTCGTCGCGGCGGGGTTCTGGCGGCGCGGGTGCGCGAGCGGGTGCCGGTGGCGCTGTGGCGCGACCGCGACGGGCTGAAACTGGTCGACAGGCAGGGCGCGGCGGTGGCGACACTTGCCGATCCGGCCGAACGGCCGGCGCTGCCGCTGGTGGCGGGCGAGGGCGCGAATGCCGACATCCCCGGCGCGCTGGCGATCCTGGACGCGGCTGCGCCCCTGGGCGTACGCGTCGGCGGGCTGGTGCGGATGGGCGAGCGGCGCTGGGACGTGGTGCTGGAAAACGGCCCGCGCATCCTGTTGCCCGAGGCGGATGCGGTGCGCGCGCTCGAACGGGTGATCGTGCTGGACGAGGTGCAGGACGTGCTGGATCGCGACGTGGCGGCGATCGACATGCGCCTGCCCGCCCGCCCGACGGTAAGGATGAAGGCGCACGCGGTCGAGGAATGGTGGCGCGCGACGCAGATGATGGCAGGGGTGAGCGAAAGATGATCGAGCTGTACGATTCCCAACGAATGATGCGGAACATGCGCAAGACGGCGATCCAGAGGGGCGTGGTCGCGGTGCTGGATGTCGGCACCTCCAAGATCGCCTGCCTGGTTCTGCGCTTCGACGGCACCGAGCGGCTGCGCGAGGCCGACGCCATCGGCGCGATGGCCGGGCAGGCGGGGTTCCGGGTGATCGGGGCGGCGACGACACGCTCGCGCGGGGTGCGCTTCGGCGAGGTCGCGGCGATGGCCGAGACCGAGCGCGCGATCCGCACCGCGGTGCAGGCGGCGCAGAAAATGGCCGGCATCCGCGTCGACCACGTCATCGCCTGTTTTTCCGGCGCGGCGCCGCGCTCCTACGGGCTGGCCGGGCAGGTGGAAGTGGCCGCCAGCACCGTCAGCGAATACGATATCGGCCGGGTGCTGAGCGCCTGCGAGGTGCCCGAATACGGCGACGGGCGCGAGGTGCTGCACGCCCAGCCGGTGAATTTCGCGCTGGATCACCGCAGCGGGCTTTCCGATCCGCGCGGGCAGATCGGGCAGGTGCTGTCGACCGACCTGCATATGCTGACGGTCGACGGCGCGGCGGTGCAGAACCTCGCCCATTGCGTCAAGCGCTGCGATCTCGAACTCGCCGGGCTCGCGTCCTCGGCCTATGTCTCGGGGATTTCGGCTCTGGTGGAGGACGAGCAGGAACTGGGCGCGGCCTGCATCGACCTCGGCGGCGGCTCGGCCGGCATCTCGATCTTCGTCAAGAAGCACATGATCTATGCCGACAGCGTGCGCATGGGCGGCGAACACGTCACCGGCGACATCTCGATGGGGCTACAGGTGCCGCGCAGCGTCGCCGAGCGGATCAAGACTTTCTACGGCGGCGCCGTGGCCACCGGCATGGACGACCGCGAGATGATCGAGATCGGCGGCGAGACCGGCGATTGGGAACACGACCGGCGGCGCATCTCGCGCGCGGAACTGATCGGCATCATGCGCCCGCGGCTGGAGGAAATCCTCGAGGAGGTGCGCGCGCGCCTCGATGCGGCCGGTTTCGGCTGCCTGTCCAGCCAGCAGATCGTGCTGACCGGCGGCGGCAGCCAGGTGCCGGGGCTCGACGGGCTGGCGAGCCGCATCCTCGGCCAGCAGGTGCGGCTGGGACGGCCGCTCAGGGTGCACGGGCTGCCACAGGCCGCAACCGGGCCGGGCTTTGCCAGCGCGGTCGGGATGTGCCTCTTTGCGGCCAATCCGCAGGACGAATGGTGGGACTTCGACATTCCCGTGGACCGCTACCCGGCGCGGTCGCTCAGGCGGGCGGTGAAATGGTTCAAGGACAACTGGTGACCGCAATATGTACGAAGATCGGCGAAATCCCGCGAACACCGGGGAAAAACAGGCCATATTTTGTGTGGTATCGGTGCTTTTTTAGTGACGAAAGGCGCCTGGAACGTTAGGATCGGTGCCACAGAGGCGAAAAAAAGCCCGGGGATCACGGGCAGCAACAAGCAGGCGGACAGAGCGATGACATTGAACCTCACGATGCCAGGTCAGGAAGATCTGAAACCCCGGATCACCGTGTTCGGTGTCGGCGGCGCGGGCGGAAACGCGGTCAACAACATGATCGAGAAACGGCTCGACGGGGTCGATTTCGTCGTCGCCAACACCGACGCCCAGGCGTTGAGCC
>CAZNMK010000215.1:0-5311 GCA_964574045.1 uncultured Roseovarius sp.
GCTCGTAATCGAGCCCCGACATCAGTACCCGCACGCCGCGCCCCTCCTCGCCCAGCACGTTGGCGAAGGGTACTTCCACGTCCTCGAATATCAGCTCGGCGGTGTTCGACCCGCGCATCCCGAGCTTGTCGAAATGGGTGCTGGTGGAAAACCCCTTCATGGTCTTCTCGACCAGAAAGGCGGTGATGCCCTTCGCGCCCGCGTCCGGGTCGGTCTTGGCGTAGACCACCAGGGTGTCGGCATCCGGCCCGTTGGTGATCCAGTACTTGTTGCCGTTGAGGCGATAGTGATCGTTGCGCCGCTCGGCGCGCAACTTCATCGACACGACGTCGCTGCCCGCGCCGGCCTCGGACATGGCAAGCGCGCCGACATGGCTGCCCGCGACCAGCCCCGGCAGGTATCTGCGCCTTTGTTCGGGGGTGCCGTTGAGGCGGATCTGGTTGACGCAGAGGTTCGAGTGCGCGCCGTAACTCAGCGACACGCTGGCCGAGGCGCGCGCCACCTCCTCGACCGCGACGACATGGGCGAGATACCCCAGCCCGGCGCCGCCGAATTCCTCTTCCACGGTGATGCCGAGGAGACCCAGCTCGCCCATCTCGCGCCACAGTTCGGCGGGAAAGACATTGTCGCGGTCGATGCCGGCCGCCATCGGCTTCAGCCGCTCCTGCGCCCAGCGATGCACCATGTCGCGCAGCGCGTTCACGTCCTCGCCCAGATCGAATCGCAACCCCTTGTCGAACATTTCCCGGCTCCGGCATTTATTGAACAGTTGTTCATTTATACCCCCGCACCCCCACGCCGGTCAATGGTCATGACCGCGCCCGCTGCTTCATCCGGCCCAAAATACCTGATCGGGGCATCGGCGCGGTGCATCGCCGGCACCGGCAGGTGCGCCCGCTCAGGCCGCGCGTTCCTGCCAGACCGCGCCCACCTCGGCCCGGACAATCCGGGCGATAAGCGCGCAATCGTCGAGATCGAAGGTCAGCGGCAGCCGCATGTCGACGATCCCACGCAGGATGCGGTCGGTGGCGGGCATCGGCGCGCTGGGGGCATAGCGCCAGCTGTCGTAGCGGCTGGTAAAGCCCGCCGGCTCGGCGGCGCCGAACCATTTCAGCTCGACCCCCCGGGCCTGGCAGCGCGCCAGCACCTCCCCGATCGCCGCGCCGGGCCAGTCGAGCAGCAGAAACTGGATCGACGATCCGACGAACCGCTCCTTTTCCGCGCGCTCGATCACCCGCAGGCCCGGCGTATCGCGCAGCCCCTTCTCGACCGTCCGGTAGCGGTCGTTCCAGCGGCCGCACTGCTCGTCCAGCCGCGCCAGCTGCGGGCGCAGGATGGCCGCGCGCAGGTTGTCCATCCGCCCCGAGATGTTGGGCGTGTCGTATTTCACCGCCGCGAACGCCTCTTCCGGCGGATGCGTGCCGTGGCGGCGGTAGAGCATGTAGGACCCCGACAAGAGCACCGCGCGGGCCATGATATCGTCGTCATCGGTGACCAGCAGCCCGCCTTCGCCGGAATTGATGTGCTTGTAGGTCTGGGTGGAATAGCACCCCACGAGCCCGTGCCGCCCCGACGGCGTGCCGTTCCAGGCCGCGCCCATGGTGTGGGCGCAATCCTCGATCACGGTAATGCCGGCCGCGTCGCAGATCGCCATCAGCCGGTCCATGTCGCAGATATGCCCGCGCATGTGGCTGAGCATCAGCACATCCGCCTCGCCCGCCCTGGCCGCCAGATCGTCGAGGTCGATGACAAGGCGCTCGGTCACGCCCACGAACACCGGCCGCGCGCCGAGGCTGGCGATGGCGCCCGGCACCGGCGCCAGCGTGAAGGCGTTGGTCAGCACCCTGTCGCCCGGCCCCACCCCGACCGCGCGCAGCGCCGTGGCCAGGGCATAGCCGCCCGAGGCCACCGCCAGCGCGTGGCGGGCGCCTGTATACGCCGCGAATTCGCGCTCCAGCGCCGCCGCCTCGCCCTCTTCGCCGGGGGCGAGGTTGTAGCGGTGCAGCCGGCCGCTGCGCATGACCTCGAGCGCCGCCGCGATCCCGTCGTCGGGGATCGGCTCCTGCTGGGTGAAGGATCCTCTGAAAACCTCGCTCATGCACCATTTGTGCGGGGCAAACCGGCGCGGGTCAATGGGGCGGCCGACGCGGGCCGAGGGGTTTCACGAAAACCGAAACCGCGCTGCGGGCGGACTTCACGCCGGACCCAGAAGGCGCTCGACCACACCGGGCAGCTCGGCGAAGTCGCCGATCGTCGCCTCGGGCGCCAGCGCCGCCACGCCCTCGCCATCGGGCCCGAAGGTCACCAGCACCGATGGCACGCCGGCGGCGCGGCTGGTCTCGCGGTCGGTCTCGGTGTCGCCCACCAGCAGCGCCCGTTCGGGGGCGCCGCCCGCCCGGCGCACCGCCTCGCGCAGCGGTTCGGGGTCGGGCTTGCGCACCGGCAGGGTGTCGGCCCCGACCACCGCGCCGAAGGCATCGAGCACCCCCAGCCGTTCCAGCAGCAGGATCGCCAGGCGCTCGGGCTTGTTGGTGCAGATCGCCACCCGAAAGCCGGAAGCCGCCAGCGCCGCGACCGCCTCCATCGCGCCGGGATAGAGCGCCGTATGGGTGTCGATGGCGGCCTCGTAGGCATCGAGCAGCGCCGGATAGTGGCGATCGATCCAGTCCGCGTCGCCGGGGCGTTGCAGCCGTTTCAGCCCCAGTTCCAGCATCGCCCGTCCGCCGCGAAACGCGGTCGAGGCATCGCGCCGCGGGTCCAGCAGGTCGCCCGCGCCGACGGCCCTGAAACAGGTATTCGCCGCCGCGATCAGGTCGCCGCTGGTGTCGGCCAGCGTGCCGTCCAGATCGAACACCACCGTGCGCATGACCGTTCCCCTTTCCGCCATCCGCGACGGCACCGGCAGCAATCCGCCAATGGCTGTCACATGGCGCAATCATCTTTGATGGCTCCGGCCTTGCGCCGGCATGGCAACCCGATAAAACGGGCGCGAGCGGAATGGAAGGGGCATCTCATGGCAGTGAACGGGGCAACGGCGCTGATCATCCTCGCGGCCGGCAAGGGCACGCGGATGAAATCGGACCTGCCCAAGGTGCTGCACCCGCTGGCCGGCGCACCGATGCTGGCGCATGCCATGCGGGCCGGCGCGGCGCTCATGCCCGAACGCACGGTCATCGTCGCCGGCCACGGTGCGCAAGCGGTCGAGCAGGCCGCGCGCGCCATCGACCCGGACGTCACGGTGGCCCACCAGCCCAGGCAAAAGGGCACCGCGGACGCCGTCAGGCAGGCGGCGCCGGCGCTCAACGGGTTTTCGGGCGACGTCATCGTGCTTTACGGCGACACCCCCTTCATCGGGGCAGAAACGCTGCGGCGGATGGCGGCGGCGCGGGCCCATCACGACATCGTCGTCCTGGGTTTCGAGGCCGCCGATCCGGATCGTTACGGGCGGCTGATCGTGACGGGCGAGCGGCTGGAGAGGATCGTCGAATTCAACGACGCCACCGACGATGAAAAGGCGATAACCCTCTGCAACTCCGGCATTCTTTGCGCCGATTCGGCGACGCTCCTCGATCTGGTCGATGCCGTGGATTGCAACAACGCGGCCGGCGAATACTACCTGACCGACATCGTCGGGCTGGCCCGGGCGCGCGGGCTCGCCGCCACCGCCGTGGCCTGCGACGAGGCCGAGACGCTGGGGATCAATTCGCGCGCCGACCTCGCCGCCGCCGAAGCCGCCTTTCAGACCCGCGCCCGCGCCGCGGCGCTCGCCGGCGGCGTCACGCTCGCAGCACCCGAAACGGTGCATTTCGCGTTCGACACCGTGCTCGGCCCCGACACGACGGTCGAGCCCTACGTGGTTTTCGGCCCCGGCGTGACGGTCGAGGGCGGCGCGCAAATCCGCGCGTTTTCGCATCTCGAAGGCTGCCGCGTCGCCGCCGGCGCGGTGGTCGGCCCCTATGCCCGCCTGCGCCCCGGCGCCGAGCTGGACAATGGCGCGCGCGCCGGCAATTTCGTCGAAATCAAGAACGCCCGCCTCGGCGCCGGCACCAAGGTCAACCATCTGAGCTATATCGGCGACGCCGATGTCGGCGCGGGCAGCAATATCGGCGCCGGCACCGTCACCTGCAACTACGACGGGGTGTCCAAGCACCGCACCGATATCGGCGAGAACGTCTTTGTCGGCTCGAGCACGATGCTGGTGGCGCCGGTGCGGCTGGGCGACGGGGCGATGACGGGCTCGGGCTCGGTGATCACCCGCGACGTGCCCGAGGGCGCCCTGGCGATCGCCCGGGGGCGCCAGGTAACCAAGCCGGGCCTGGCGGCCAAGATGTTCGAAATATTAAAGCGCAAGGCCGGAAAATAGTGTTCGGAGAGCAGTAAATGTGTGGAATTGTAGGTATCCTGGGGACTCACGAAGTCGCCCCGACGCTGGTCGAGGCGTTGCGCCGGCTCGAATATCGCGGCTATGACAGCGCCGGCATCGCCACCGTGAACGACGGCCGGCTGGACCGCCGCCGCGCCGTCGGCAAGCTCGACAACCTCTCCGACCTGCTGGTGCACGACCCGCTGCCGGGCAAGGCCGGGATCGGCCACACCCGCTGGGCGACCCACGGGGCGCCCTCGGTCGCCAACGCCCACCCGCACCGCGCCGGGCCGGTGGCGGTGGTGCATAACGGCATCATCGAGAACTACCGCGAGCTGCGCGCCGAACTGACCGCCGCCGGTCTCGGCTTCGACACCCAGACCGATACCGAGACCGTGGCGCTGCTGACGCGCCACCTGATGGATGGCGGCGCGGGCCCGGTCGAGGCCGCGCAGGCAACGCTGGCGCGGCTCGAGGGCGCCTATGCGCTGGCCTTTCTCTTCGACGGCGAACCCGACCTGATCGTCGCCGCGCGCAAGGGCAGCCCGCTGGCGGTGGGCCACGGCGACGGCGAGATGTATGTCGGCTCCGACGCCATCGCGCTGGCGCCGATGACCGACCGGATCACCTATCTCGAAGAGGGCGACTGCGCCGTCATCACCCGCGCGGGCGTCACCATCACCGATGCCGATGGCAGGCTCGCAAACCGCGAGATGCGCCGCATCGACATCGACAGCGCGCGCGTCGACAAGGCCGGGCACCGCCATTTCATGATGAAGGAAATCGCCGAACAGCCGGTGGTTCTGGGCGATGCGCTGAAACACTACCTGAGCGCGGATGGCCGCGACATCGACCTCGGCGCGGACCTGCCCGATTTCAGCACCGTCGAGCGCGTCTCGCTGGTGGCCTGCGGCACCGCCTTTTACGCCTGCCTGACCGCGAAATACT
>CAZNMK010000216.1:0-5201 GCA_964574045.1 uncultured Roseovarius sp.
CGGCCGGGGCGGCGTCGGCCTCGGCGGCGGTGCGGGCCTTTTCGGCCTTCTGCTCGGCGCGCTCCTGCGCCTTCTTGCCCGGAACCGCCTTCTCGGGGTTGGAACGCTCGGTCTTTTCGGCCACGCCGGCGGCCTCGAGGAAGCGCGAGATGCGGTCGGTGGGCTGGGCGCCCTGGCCGAGCCAGTACTGGACGCGCTCGAGATCTATCTTGACGCGCTCCTCGCTGTCCTTGGGCAGGAGCGGGTTGTAGGTGCCCAGCTTTTCGATGAAGCGGCCGTCGCGCGGCATGCGGCTGTCGGTCGCGACGATGCGGTAGAAGGGGCGTTTCTTGCTGCCCGCGCGGGCAAGTCGGATTTTCATGGCCATCGGGGGTCTCCTTTGAAATGGCGTGGGGGGCGGGATCGGGTCGCGCCCTAGGACTGGTGCCTCTGGTGATGTCTGATCACCTCGGCGATGATGAAGTTCAGGAACTTCCTGGCGAAATCGGGGTCGAGATCGGCCTCCTTCGCCAGCGCTTCGAGCCGTTCGATCTGTTGCGCCTCGCGCGCCGGATCGGACGGGGGAAGATCGTGCTCGGCCTTGAGCCGGCCGACGGACTGGGTGTGCTTGAACCGCTCGCCCAGCGTATAGACGAGGATCGCGTCGAGCCTGTCGATGCTCTCGCGGTGTTCCTTCAGGAGGGCGGCGGCGCGGGCGGTGGCGTCAGTCAACGGGAAACCCTTTCGGTGTGAAGAGCGGGTCACAGTAATGGCCGATTTCCAGCTCGATGCCGTCGCGGATCTGGCCGGATTTCAGGCGCTCGGGGCTGGGATGGCGATAGACGGCGTCATTGCCGTCGATGGTGGCGGCGCCCGGATCCTTGACCGCGCCCAGCCGTTCGGCGAGGCGGATCGAATCGAGGTTCTTGGGGTCGATGTAGCTGACCGCGCCCTCCCACCCCAGCGTTTCGTAGAGATACCTGCGCACCGCGTGCGTGGCCTCGAGCGCATAGCCGTTGCCGGCCTTCTCGGGCCAGATGATCCAGGCGATCTCGCGTTCGGGCCATTTCGCCGGGAACCAGCCGCCGGCCATGCCGCAGGTTTCGCCGGTCTGGCGGTCGTGGATCATCCACATGCCGTAGCCGCGGATGGCCCAGTGGCCGATCTCGGCGGCATAGAGCATCCAGGTCTCGTAGGCGTTGAGCGGCCCGCCCATGAAACGCGACCGGTAGGAGGCGAAGGTCGCCTTGAAGTCGGGATAGTCCTGCGGCTCGGGGCCGCGCAGGACCAGCCGGCGGGTTTCGATGACGGGGATGGAGGCGGCCGGCATATCAGCTTTCTCCCCCGTCGGGATGACGCCACAGCTGGCAGGCCCGGCCGAGCACCTCGACATCGCGCTCGGGACGCGCGCCCAGCCGCCGGGCCAGCCGTACCGAACGGGCGTTGGCCGGGTCGATATAGGACATCAGCCGCGCCATACCCCAGTGCCGGGCGGCATGGGCGCGCGCCGCCAGCGCCGCCTGACAGGCCAGGCCGCGCCCCTCGAAACCCTCGTAAAGGTGCCAGGCCAGTTCGGGTTCGTGCCAGCCATCGTTGAGCATGACGCCGACGCGGCCGGCCACCTGGCCGGTGTCGCGGCATTCGGCGATCCACATGCCATAGCCGCGCAGGCCCCAGTGTCCGATCGCCGCCATGAACGAGCGCCACGCGTCCCACCGGCTTTGCGGGCCGCCGACGAAACCCGCGCGCGGCGAGGCGCTGAAGGCGGCGAAGGCCTCGAAATCGGCCTCGCGATAGCCGCGCAGGACCAAATCGGCGGTCTCGATCACCGGCACGCCGGTCGGCGCGGCAGAGGAGGCGGGCAGGGTGGTCATGCACGGGCCCCGGGGTTGCCGCCGGCGTCGTCGCAGCCAAGGCCAAGCTCGTCCGGGCCGGGGTGGCGAAAGAGCATGTCCTCGCCCATGTGAACGTTGTCATAGGTGCGCTCGAACCGCGCGCCCAGCCGTTCGGCCAGCGTCACCGAGCGCTCGTTTCCGGGCACGATATTGGAGGTCAGCGTCGTGAACCCGAGATCCCGGTAGGCCCAGGCGCGCACCCTCTGCGCACCCTCGGCCGCAAGGCCCTTGCCCTCGAACCCCTCGAAGAGCGCCCAGCCGAGTTCCGGCTCCGGCCAGCCCTCGGGCGCCCAGATGCCGCTGATGCCGCAGGGCCGGCCGGTCTCGCGCAGCTCCATCGTGAAATAGCCGTAGCCCCTCAGCGCCCAGTGCCCGATATTGAGCGCGAACCAGCGCCAGGCGGTCGGGCGGTCCTTTTCGGTGCCGAACCCCCAGGACCGCTCGGGATCGGTGAGGAACGCGCAGAGCGGGTCGAAATCCGCGGGCTCGGGCGCGCGCAGGATCAGCCGGGCGGTTTCCAGCCGGGGAATGTCGAGGGCGAGCGTCACGGCCGCGACCCCGGCAGGCGTGGCGCGCGCGGCGCAGCGCGGCATGAGTATTTGGGGCAAGATGAAGGCATGAAGGTCATTTCTTCTTTCCGAACCCCGACAGCCCCGGCGGCAGCCCGCCGCCGCCAAGGCCCGGCAGCCCCTGGCCGCCGCCCATCTGCCGCGCGGCGCGCTCGAGCGCCTTGGGGTCCATCCCGGCGGCCATTTCCTCGGGGGAGGGGGCGCCCTTGCCGAACATGCCCTTCATGGCCTGCTTGAGCATCCCGCCCTTGCCCATCTTCTTCATCACGTCGGCCATCTGCCGCTGCATCTTCAAGAGTTTGTTGAGCTCGCTCACTTCGAGCCCGGCACCTTTCGCGATGCGTTTCTTGCGGCTGGCCTGCAGTATCTTGGGGTTGGCGCGTTCCTTTTTCGTCATCGACTGAATGAGCGCGATCTGGCGGGCGAGCATGCGGTCGTCGATGCCCGCGCCCTCCATCTGGCGGGCCATCTTGCCCATGCCGGGCAGCATGCCCATCAGCCCCTCCATGCCGCCCATCTTCTGCATCTGTTCGAGCTGGGCGCGCAGGTCGTTCATGTTGAACTGACCCTTTTGCAGGCGGCGCATCATGCGTTCGGCCTGTTCGGCCTCGATGGTTTCCTGGGCCTTTTCGACCAGCGCGACGATGTCGCCCATGCCGAGGATGCGTCCGGCGATGCGCTCGGGCTCGAAGGTTTCGAGCGCGTCCATCTTTTCGCCCAAGCCCACGAAGCGGATCGGCTTGCCGGTGATGGCGCGCATGCTGAGTGCCGCACCGCCGCGGCCGTCGCCGTCCATCCGCGTCAGCACCACGCCGGTGACGCCGATACGCGCGTCGAATTCGGTGGCGACGTTGACCGCGTCCTGCCCCGTCAGCCCGTCGACGACGAGAAGCGTCTCGCGCGGGCCGACCGCGTCGCGCACGGCGGCCGCCTGGGCGATCAGTTCGGCGTCGATATGCAGCCGCCCGGCGGTATCGAGCATGTAGACGTCGTAGCCGCCCAGGGACGCCTGGGTTTTCGCGCGCCGGGCGATGGCGACAGGATCCTCGCTCCTGACGATGGGCAGCGTGTCGACGCCGATCTGCCGGCCGAGGATTTCGAGCTGTTCCATCGCCGCCGGGCGGTTCACGTCGAGCGAGGCCATCAGCACGCGCTTGCCGTCGCGTTCCCTGAGCCGCTTGGCGAGCTTGGCGGTGGTGGTGGTCTTGCCCGAACCCTGCAGGCCGACCATCAGGATGGGCGCCGGCGGGGTGTCGATCTTCAGCGCGCCGGGGTCGTCTTCGCCGGTCAGGGTCTCGACCAGCGCGTCATGAACGATCTTGACCACCTGCTGGCCCGGCGTGACGGATTTCAGCACCGCCTGGCCGGTGGCCTGGGCCTGGACCTTGTTTACGAAGCTGCGTGCCACCGGCAGCGAGACGTCGGCCTCCAGCAGCGCGACGCGCACCTCGCGCAGCGCCGTCCTGACGTCGTCCTCGCTGAGCGCGCCCTGCCGCGTGAGCCGGTCGAGGACGCCGGAGAGGCGTTCGGATAGGTTTTCGAACATGTCCGCGGCCTCCTTGCCCGGTTGCGTCCTGCCTCTCCCATGTAGGAGCGGCGTCTCAAATCGTGAACGCCCCCACGGGCGAAACTCGCTGGTGGGGGGCGATCCCGGGCCCGATGCCCAAGGGACCGGAAGCGTTGCAACTCCCGGAAAGGTCGGTGTCGGCTAGCCCGAAAGCGGGGATGAGTCAAGCGCTGCCGGCAAGGCCGCCGGCAGCGGGCACCCGCCCGCAGGGGGCAGATGCGCCATCGGCGGCGCACGGCGTGCTTGTGCCCCGGCGAACAGCCAAATAGCCTTGGCGGCGCGGGTGTTGACCTGCACACAGGTTTAACCGGGCATCGGGGGCCGGCCATGGACAGCTGGGACGAAATCCGCACCGCCTATCACGTCGCCCGCGTCGGCACGGTCAGCGGCGCGGCCGAGGTGCTGGGCGTCCACCATGCCACCGTCATCCGCCATATCGATGCGCTCGAGGAAAAGCTGGGCGTCAGGCTGTTTCAGCGGCACGCGCGCGGCTATACCCCGACCGAGGCGGGCGAGGACCTGCTGCGCGTGGCGCGTGCCACCGACGACCAGTTCAGCCAGCTTACCGGGCGGATCAGGGGCCGGGGCAACGATGTCAGCGGCGAACTGGTGGTGACCTCTCTGGGCGGGCTCAGCCACCTGCTGGTGCCGGTGCTGGCCGATTTCCAGATCGAATACCCCGAGATCGTGGTGCGGTTTCTGACCGGCGACCGGCTATTCCGGCTGGAATACGGCGAGGCGCATGTGGCGATCCGTGCCGGCAGCCCGCCCGAACAGCCCGACAACGTCGTGCAGCCCTTTTACCGCCAGAGGATCACGCTCTATGCCTCCGAAGGCTATGCTGCGCGCCACGGCCTGCCGCGGACCGAGGCCGACTATCCCCGCCACCGTTTCGTCAGCGCCGACGACCCCAAGTCGCGCGCGCCCTTCGCCCGCTGGTTGCGCGAGACGGTGCCGGCGGCCTGCATCGCCTTCCGCAGCGGCGACGTGCACGCCCAGTGGCGCGCGATCCGCGAAGGCGCCGGCATCGGGTTCATGTCGCGGCTGCAGGCGGCCGAGACGGGCGGGCTGATCGAGATCACGCCGCCGCGAGAGGAATGGTCGGCGCCCTTGTGGCTGGTGACCCATATGGACCTGCACCGCACGATCAAGGTGCAGGCGTTCCTGTCGTTCATCAAGACGCGCGCCAGC
>CAZNMK010000217.1:0-5168 GCA_964574045.1 uncultured Roseovarius sp.
CGCAGCGGCGCTGGCTTGGGGGCTGTTGCGCCATCCCGGCGCGGTGCTGGGGGCGGTGGCGGCGATCTGCCGGGCGTTCCGGGCGCAGCCGCGGCCGCTGGCGGCGTCGCTTGCCATCGTGCCCAAGGCGCTCGCCGTGGGGCGGATGGCACGGGCGCAGGGGGTGGGCCATATCCACGCCGAATTCGCCGGCTACCCCGCCACCGCGGCCTGGATCGCGGCGCGGGTATCGGGCGTGCCGTTCAGCTTTTCCGCGCACATGCACGACATCTTCGTCACCCAGGGGCTGCTGGCGAAAAAGGCGCGCGCGGCCCGGTTCGTGCGCGCGATCTCGGACTACAACCGCCGTTTCCTGGCCGGGCTGCCGGGGTTTCCGGCCGGCAAGCTGCATGTGCTGCGCTGCGGGGCGAGCCTTGGCGACCCGGCGCCGCTGCCGCCGGCGCCGGGGCGGGGGCAGCCGCTGCGCATCCTCTTCGTGGGCTCGCTCATTCCGCGCAAGGGCGTGGCGCACCTGCTGCGGGCGGTGGCGGCGCTGCCCGAACGCATCGACTGGCGGCTCGACATCCTGGGCGGCGGACCGGAGGGCGACCGGCTGCGCACCCAGGCCGCCGGACCGGGGCTGGGCGGCCGGGTACGGTTCGCCGGCCCGCAGACGGCGGCGGCGGTGCGCGCGGCGATGCGGGCGGCGCATGTAGTGGCGGTGCCCTCGGTCACCGATGCCAGCGGCCAGAGCGAGGGCATCCCGGTGGTGCTGATGGAGGCGCTGGCCGAGGCCCGCCCGGTCATCGCCTCGCGCCTGTCGGGCATCCCCGAGCTGGTACGCGACGGCGAGACGGGCTGGCTGACCGAACCCGGCGACGCATCCGCCATCGCCGCCGCGCTGACGCGGGTGCACGACGACTATGATGCCGCGGCCGGGCTGGGCCGGGCGGGCCGCGCCCTGGTGGCGCGCGAATATGACATAGAGCGCAACGCCGCGGCGCTCTTGGCGATGATGGAGGCGCATTCGTGACCGCCCTGGCCGAATGGGTATTCTGGCTGAGCCTTGCCGCCGCCGTCTACACGGTGGCGGGGTACGGGCTGTGCCTGATGGTGCTGTCGCGCCTGCTGCCGTGCCGGCCCGCGCCGCCGCCCGTGGCCGCGCTCGACGTGGATTTCCTGATCGCGGCCTACAACGAGGCCCCGCATATCGTCGCCAAGATCGAAAACTGCCTCGACCAGGACAACCCCGCCGGGCACCGGCTGCGGGTGCTGGTGGTCTCGGACGGGTCGGATGACGGCACCGCCGGGCTGGCGCGCTCGGTCGACGACGACCGGGTCGCGGTGATGGAAACGCCCGGCCGGGTGGGCAAGCTCGCCGCCGTCAACATGGGGCTGGAGCGGCTGACGGGCGATGTCGTGGTCTTTTCCGACGCCAACGGCCTCTTGGCGCCGGGCAGCCTGGCGGCGCTGACCGAACCCTTCGGCGACCCGCAGGTGGGCGGGGTCTGCGGGCGCATCGGCGTCGACCCGGATACCGCCGGCAGCATCGGCCGGGCCGAGGGGCTGTTCTGGCGCTACGACCAGGCGCTCAAGGCGGCCGAGGGGCGCCTCGGCGGCGTGGTCTCGGCGCAGGGGTCGATCTATGCCGTGCGCCGGCACCTGTGCGCGCCGGTGCCGCCGGGGGTGTCGGACGATTTCATCATGTCGGTGCGCGCGGTCGCGCAAGGGTACCGGCTGGCATTCGCGCCCGGCGCGCAGGCGCACGAGGAAGTCACCGAACGCGCGGCGGACGAGATGGCGCGCCGCATCCGCTCGACCGAGATGGGCTGGCGCGGGCTGATGTCGGTCAAGGGGCTGATGAACCCGTTCAGGACCGGGCTTTATGGCTGGCAGCTTTTCTCGCACAAGTTCCTGCGCCGGATGATGCCGCTGTTCCTGTTGCTGATGCTTCTCGGCAGTCTGACGCTGATCGGGCAGGGCTGGTTCTATGCCGCCTTCGCCATCCTGCAGGTCGCGGGCTATGGCGCGGTGCTGGCGGCGTGGTTCGTGCCGCCCCTGCGCCGGCTGCCGCTGATGGGCAAGGCGATGTTCTTCGTCATGACCAACCTGGCCATGGCGCTCGGGGTGCTGAACTACTGGCGGGGCGTCGAGTCCTCGCTGTGGCAGCCGGTGCGCGACAAGGGCTGAGGCCGAGGCGCGGGTCCGACCCGTCCCGGCCCGCCGCCTCTCAGTATTCCTCGTCGCCGTCGCCGCGGCAGTAGTGATAGCCGTCGACCGCCTCGCCCAGTCTGGCATGGGCCACGGGATCGGCGGAACGCACCAGCAGGTCGTTGACCGGCTTGCGGAAATGATACCCCGCGCGGCGCATCGCGCCATTGGCCCAACAGTGCCGCGTCGCCTGCAGGATGATCTGGTCGGCGCGCGCCCCGAGCGCCGCGCCCTCGGCCCGGCCAAGCAGCGCGGCATAAACATCCCCCGCGCCGCTGGCGCAGAAAATGTCGACGATCAGCAGGTTGCGCCGCCCGCCGTCCTCTTCCAGCCGGGTGACGACGTAACCCGCCGGCCGTTCGCCCCGGCGCAGCAGGAAGGTGCGGTAGCGCGCCAGCGGAAAGTCGCGGTAGCGCCAGTTGAGATAGGCCGCGTCGCGGCGGTGAACGATGGTGTAGCCCGTGTGCGCGTCCTGCCAGAGGCGGTCGAAATCGGCGCCGAAACCGGCGATCTCCTCGGCCTCGAAACCCCGCGCCGCGCCGATGAGCGCCCGCCGCAGCCCGACGCCCGAACGCCAGGCCAGGTCGGCGGGCGCGAGCAGCGCGCGACCCGCCGCCCCCAGCCGCTTGCGCCGCGCGGCGATGCGGCCGGGGCGCAGCGGGCGGAAATGGTTCATCACCCCGGTGCCGAACCCGTTTCCCAGCCGCAGATAGGCGCGTTCCAGCCGGTCGTCGCGGGGAATGCCCATCATCTTGTCATAGGTGGAAAAGAACCGCCGCAACAGCGCCACGCCGGCACCGCGCTTGCCCGGCTTCATCATCAGCCCCATCGGGTGGCGCCACACATCGGGCCGGCCGTCGAGCGCGACCACGATCGGCAACATCAGCGCGGCGCCGATGGCCGTATCGCCGTCGAAAACCGCCATCACCTCGGTGGCGTGGCCCTCGGCGGCGAGCGGCGTTTCGAAAAGCCAGTCCCACACCCGTTCCTTGCGTGCCGCGGCCTCGGGATCGAAGGTTTCGGCCATCAGCGCGACGAATTGCGGGCCGAATGCGTGGGCCTCATTCCCTGCAAGGCGTCTGATTTCCATTGCGGCGCTCCTGTCGGTGGTCGGCGAGAATGGCGCGAAACAGGCGGTCGTGGCTGTCGGCGGCGGCATCGACGGTATAGCACGCCGCCACCTCGCGCGCCGCCTCGCGCCATGCCTCGCGGGCGGGCCTGTCGTTGCAGAACCGTATGAGCGCGTCGGCCAGCGCCTGCAAGCTGTCGTCGCGCAAGAGCAGCCCGGCGCGCCCTCCGCGCAGCAGGTGGCGCGGGCCGAAGGGGCAATCGACGCTCAGCACCGGGACGCCCGCCGCCTGCGCCTCGACGATGGCGTTTCCCAGCCCCTCGCGCTCTGACGTGCAAAGAAAGCCGTCGGCGCCCGCCAGGACGGCGGCAACGTCGCGGGTCTGCCCGGGCAGGGCAACGGCGCCATCGAGGTTCAGCTCGCTCGCCAACGCCAGCAGCGCGGCGCGCTCGGGGCCGTCGCCATGGATCGTAAGCCGCGCCTCCGGGTGCCGGGCATGCAGACGCGCAAAGGCCCGGATCGCCAGGTCAAAGCGTTTTTCGCGGTTCAGCCGGCCCACGGATACCAGCCGGGCGGCCCTGTCGACGAGCGGCGGCCAGGGCGGAATGTCGGCAACGACGGCATTGGGCAGCACGTGAAAGGGCGGCAACAGGCCGGGCAGGCGGGCGTCATGCTCGGCGCCGATCTCGGGCATGGGGGCGCAAAACGCCTGCGCGCGGGGGTAGAGCAGGCGCATCATGGCCAGCCGGGGCCACGGCCACTTGGCCGCGGCGAGGAAGGGCTCGAGCGGCGTATGTTCGCTGATCGCGCAGGCGGTCGCGCCCTCGCGCCGCGCCAGCCACCGCGCCAGCAGCGAAATCGCGTTGGTGGCGTTTGTGGCGCTGTAGACGAGGTCGAAACCCTCGCGCCGCATCAGCCGCGCCAGCGCCCGTGCCGCGCCCGGCGATCTGCGCCCGCCGAGATCGAGACAGGCGGTGCCGGAGCCGAGACTGTCGAGCAGAACCCCCGTTCGTGTCTGCGCCACGACCGTCACCCGCCACCCCCGCGCCCCGAGAGGCGCCGCCAGGGTACAGAGGCTCTTCTCCACCCCGCCAAGACGCAGGTGCGGCAGCAGCAGCGCAAGGTGCGGGCGCGGCCCCGCCTCGTGCCTATCGCTGGGGGGGCCGGACAACCTGTCGGATCACTTTGCCGGAACGCCCTCTGCCCCGGTCACGGGGGACCGCCGCTGTGCTGGCGTGCCGGGGGCTGAGACGGGTCTCGGCGGCCTCGGGGGGATCGCGGGCTCGCCCATCGGGTAGCGGTCGATCATGTAGATCGCCACGTCGTTGCACGGGCTGTAGGCATAAGCATAGCCGCCGTCGACCGGGCCGATCTCGGCCAGCGAGATCGCGGCCCTGCGAATGCCTGCCGGGCGCACCCTGATGATCAGGTCGGTGCGGTCGGGCAGGGGGCGCGGCAGCCGTTCGGACAGAACGATACGCTCGTGCGAGATGCCCTGTACCGCGACCTCTTCGCTACGGATGCCGGTATGCAGGGTCAGCTGCCAGCGACGCGCCCGGCGCGCCTCGTGCGCGGCGGCGTGGCGGTCCTTCCACGGCCGCAGGCGCAGCCATATCTCGGCCAGCGCGCGGGACAGCACCTGCGACCCCACCCGCAGGCAGAGCGCCAGTTCCAGCCGGTAGTCGACCGGATTGGTGCACAGGATATAGTTGTACTTGGCCCGCAGCCGCCGCGTGGCGTCATGCGGCATATAGGCCTGGGTATGACCGATCAGCCCCGGTTTGACGTGAAAACGCATGCCGTATAGCGGGTTCTTGCGCATCTCCACCTCGGCCAGGACCGGACGCACCGGACGCGGACCGTAGATGTTCATGTCGCCAAGGAGGATGTTGAAGAGTTGCGGCAGTTC